>NZ_JUNW01000056.1:0-101388 GCF_001075675.1 Streptococcus oralis | reverse complement strand
TGTCCAACCATCTGTCAATGAATCATCGTGTGTGCTATTGGCCACACCATCTCCTACTGTCACGACATCAGTCCAAGTTTTACCGTCTTGGCTGACTTGGATCTTACCATCACGAAGGTAGTTTTGAGTTCCGTCTTGGATGTAGGCTCTAATCTTCTTGATGGTACGTTCGCTACCAAGTTTCAAGGTTACGTGACCATCTTTATGGGCGTAGTCTGAAAACTCAACGAAGTTGTTATAAACACCGTCAAATAGTTGATCTAGGTTGTTCAGCTTACGAACATCATTGCTTCCGTATGTTGGATGAATGCCCATTGTTGTAGATTCTAGTTTGGTTGGTTGCACTTCTTTGGTCGTCACAAGGAGAGAAGTGGCTGTCACAGCTTGCTCCTGATCTGTTTTGTTGACCAAACGCACATAACGTACTAAGTGGCTTGCTGCAGATCTATCAGTCAACTGGCTAGCTGGCATCCATTCTTGAGCATTTGCAGAGTACTCAAGACTAAGAGCTGGGTTGGCCTGACCTTTGAGCTGGATGCTCTTGATTTGATGGATACGGTCAAGTTTCATACCTAGATAGCTATGAGCAGGGAGTTTGGTTCCAGCTGGAATTTGAAGTTCATAATGTCCCAAGCTATCCACTACCGGCGTTTCCTTCAAGGCATCAACGTTGGTGTCTGTTAAGTCAAGATTTGGACTATCGACATCTACTGTAAATTCCGCAATTCTCCACCACTTATTTAAGGTTTGTGCATTGCGAATGCGAACAAAACGAGTTGTAAATTCTTTCACAATATCAGAAGTTCGTTGCCCTGATAAATTTTGAAGCGTTGTCCAATTTGTACCATCTGCAGAATATTCGATGACACCAGATGCTAGTTTGTCTCGTTCCCCTTGCATCAGATGAACTCGTTTTACTTTGTGCAGCCCACCTAAGTCCATTTTTACCCAGGCTTGCGCTGGTGTGACATTGGTCTGATCAACATGTGCCATCATGGATTCTGTGTTTTCTCGACCATCTTGCATCTGAACAACACTTGTTCCATATTTGTAAACAAGGTTTGGACTTAAACTAATAGTGCCCCTAACCTTCTTACTACCCAATTCTAGGGGGCTGTTAACAGCAATTTCACGCATGGCAAGCCAAGCATTATCCTTCTTAGCTGTTGCTATCATACGAACAGCTTGAGCTGTGATATCGAGGTCATTAAATTCCAGAATACGTTCTCTACCAGTATAAGCGGGGCTCGTTATGGCTACCCATTCTCCATGTTCATTTTGATACTCAACAAGAGCATTACTAAAGGTATAATTATCGGCCGTATTAGTACCCGTAGCGAAACCTAATTTGTGTATTTTAATTGCCTTATTAAAGCGCAAGCCTACATAATCGCCTCTCTCAATCACAATGGTTGTTTTGGCAATCACATGTGTATCAAAGTCACCATCTGTGACTTCTTTCAATCCGCCTTCTATTCCAGCACGATTCGTAATAAATGTTGTCACAAATTTATCTGGATTCAACATTGCTTGGATATGTAAGGCTAAGTATTCTTTGAGATTATTGATAAATGGTCGAATATGTTGGACACCAAATTCTGCGTATTCATAATGGTCAACGTAAAAGAAGGCATACTTAACTGACTGGTCATAATGTTTGACTCCGGCGTGATAATACTCCCACACCTTGGCATCATTCTTTTCAGTAAGACCTTCTGTAGCTGTTAGGAAAGCTTCAAGCGCGTTCATTTGATCTACTGTATTCTCTAACCAATAGTGAATTTGTTCGATTAATTTCTGATCACCTTTTTCTTTAAGTAATAGAGCATTGGCTTTCAAACCAGCAAAAATTTCCCTCAACTCTTTTCTTTCAGTATCCAGATTTTGACCAGATTTGAGTTTGTTATAGAATTCTGTCAATTTTGGAGCCAATTCTACAGACTCTTCTAATTTAGTGACATGGGGAGGTCTATTTTGATTGCGCATGTGTTTTCCGAGTTCTCGAAAAGCCTTCGAAACACTGCTTTCTTCAAAATGATCATTAACTACATAGTTAAAGGCCATATCGTTGATTTGTTCTGCTTCTTCTACACTTCTCCATTGTTTCCATCCATACTGAGCCATATCAAAAAGTGCCACTTTAGATGCTTCAGATTGTTGCATTGGATTTAGCATAATTCCTTGTGCAAGTGATAAATCAACATTTGGATGTAAGAATTTTTCACCACCTCCAAGAATTAGGTGGGGTTTTGTATTATCATTACATGGCCAGTTAATCCAGAACTGAATTGGACGGTAAGTCTTACCACCTTCTGTTAAATTTTTCTTTAAGTTCGTTAAGAATGTTTGGTCAACAGCCCCCCAGACCTTTCCACCAGTAAGAGTTAAATGGACATTTTCAGGAAGATGTTCATTCAAGGTTCGAAGTTCAGCTTCAGTTCCTTGCCCCATGTACCAGGCAGGAACAAAAATCATATCTTTACGGAGACCACTGTATGTTGTTTGTTTTTCAGTCAACCAATTTGTGATATCCTTCATCAAGCGAACATAACTATGGTAACCACCAACTGGGCTTGGTGCATCATCTGCAAGCACACCAAATTCACGCACTCCCACGTCCAACAACTGAGTAAACTTAGCCTTTATGGTTGCAAGATCAGCCTGGTAATGCGCTTCATTGCCAAAGCGGATACGATTGTTCATAAATGGATGGATGGTCCAAACATAACGTGTTTTCGTTTGATTACCGACACGTGCAAGTTCTCGGATTTCAGCCAGTTTTTCTTCTGGGTAAAGTTCACGCCATTTCTTATTGTGGTATGGATCATCTTTTGGTGCGAAATAGTATTGAGTTAACTTCAATTCACTTCCATAACGCATCAATTCTTTACGATTTTCATTAGACCATGGATTTCCATAGTAACCTTCGATAAACCCACGGTTCTTGATTTCAGCGTAATCTTCCACTGTCACATTGCGAAGGACTGGCACTTGACTTTCCTTGAGCATATGTTTCAAGGTTGTCAAACCATAAAAGACCGCATCTGTGTCTTTTCCGACGATGGAGATATAGTTGTCCTTGATGGTCAGAGCATAAGCATCAATTTTGTCAAAGAGACCTGCGGAAACTTTGGACAAGTTTTGTTCTGCTTGTGAACCTTGTCCATGCACTCCAAGATAGATATTAGTTGTGCCAGAAACGGTCGTTTTACTAGTTTTGTAAGATACTTGATTGTCCTGCAAAACGCTCTTCAAGCGATTGCGAGTATAGATATCGAGTTGATCGCCCATTACCAGATTGACTTGCTTACGAAGGGCTGTGACACCTTCTCCATAAGTCACTTTTTGTGGAGTTGGAAAGACCTTGTACTCTTTTTTGAGATAGTCTGAGCTCTTGCTGGCAGCTTCAATACTGGCTTCGCTAGCTGGTTTGCTTGCCGTAAATTGATTGGCCAATTCAACTGTTCCATCACCTGTTTGCTCTACTTTTGGAGTTTCAGGTGTAATTGGTTGACTAGGTTTAGCGATTTCTTTATCATTTTGTTCTCCACTCATGGCTTCAGACGGCTTTGTTTCATTCTCTGGAATTCTAGGTGCTTCAGCTGGTTTAAGATTATTTGTCGAATCAGTAGAACCAATCGTTCCTGTAGTTTCTCCATTTCCAACTGTCGAGCTAGCTTCCTTCCCAGCATTTTCTTCTGCTTTCTTCAAAACTGCTGCAAGTTCATCAGGTAACTTTTCCAATGGCTGAGCTTGAGTTATAGTTCCCTCTTTATCTCCTACATTACCTGTTTCTGCTGCCTCTACTAAATTAACACCAAAGATACTGGCACCAATCATAATAGAAGCTACTCCAATAGCGAATTTACGAATACTGTAATGACAACGTTTATTGAAAAAATTTTTATCCATCTTTATCTTATCTCCTTTCATCCAAACACGAAAGTAAACGATTCCATTTTTACTAGTAAAGACGGAGAGGCCTAATCGGTCCTCTCCATCTCTTCAACTCATTTATCGATGTGATTTTTTATCATCGACCAAGCTATACCAATAGGATAGCATTAGACGCACAAACTAATCCTCTTTTCGTTTTGCAGTTAATAGGGCTGCTGACAAGGCCAAGGTAACACCTGCCAAGAAGAGGGCTGTCTCAGATTCTCCCTCACCAGTTTCTGGTAATCTCTTGTCTTCCTTGGCAACTTGAACTGGCACTTCTTGAGTTTGAGCCTTGTCTAATGAACTTAGCTTAAACTCTGGTTTTTCTACTGTCGGTGCTGGTTGGTCACCTACTGTGGCTAGAACACCACGGTACTCTGGAAGTTTATGTTCTAGAGCCATTACAGCATTAACACCACCCTTAAATTCAGGTTTCTCAACGCTTGGTGCTGCTTGATCTCCTACAGTGGCAAGAATTCCTGTGTATTCTGGAACTTCGTTGACTGCTGCTTCTACAAAGTTAGCACCGCCTTTGAATTCTGGAACTTCGTTGACTGGCGTAGGCTCCTCACCCTTACTATTTGAAATAGATGGTTTTACTCCTACCTCAATAATACGATCTTGAGCTTTTCTTTGTTCAGTATGAACAAGAGTTCTAGTAGTTCCTGATACTTGAATATAGTCAACTTTTTCTCCATCTTGTCCTTCAGAAACTACACGACGTTTACCTTGAGCAAGCTCAGGGATTTCACGAATAACTTCTTTAAACGGAAGTGGAGTCTTTTCAATTTCCAAACTTGGAACTTCTGCAACTAAGTTCTTAACGCCTTCTGTCGGTGTTGTTTGGAAGGTAGACTTAAAGTGTAAACGATATTCTTTCACTAGATTCCCATCTTTGGAAACAAGACGAACAAGTGTTGGAAGATTTGTATTTCCATGATCTACAACTGTAACTACTCCGTGTCCACTAGTTGTCGCAGTGACTTTTGGTTTGGATCCCATTGTTGTTAAGGTGTACTCTGTCACATTTGGATCAAAGTTTTCCAATGCTTTTCCATCAATCGAAATAGTCGCTGATGGTGTTTCGACTTCTGCTCCCTTGCCTGCAGAGTAGGCTGTAAATTCTACAAGCGCTAGGCCATTAGTAGTAGCCTTACGAGTCATGCGGGCACGAATAGCTGTCGCTTGAACCGGTTCAAAGTTAAACTCAATTGGTTTACCAGCTACTAATTCTCCAGAAACTTTGTAAGGAATTGGTGCCCAATTTTCTGCCTTGTTGAATGGATGGTCAGCATTTTCTTCATAACGAGAAATCGTACTTGGTTCTGTAAAGGCAGGACCAATATATCTTTCTAGAACCATTTTCTCTGGAGCATCTGTGCCACTATCTTTAAAGAACTGAATGGCTACTTTTCCAATAGATTGAGAAGTAATTTTTCCATCCTTCTTAAAGAGTAATCCAACAGAAGTTTCTTGATTTTTCGGAGTACGAGACCAGTTTGTCCAACGTCCATCTTCATTGTATTTTCCATCATTGATATAGAAAATTCTATCATGTGAAGCTGCTTGTGTATCGTTCGTTGTCGAAGCAAAGGCTTTAGAATCCGTTTCATTGTTGTTTGGATTTTCTGAAATGACTTGATTGCCTTTAGAAACAACTGTCACCTGCATTTTAGTGGTTAGATTTGTACCAATGACATGACCGGTAACTTCAAATGTTCCCTCATGCTCTGTCGCATGTTCAGGAATAGCATCCCACTTCACTGCAAGTTTTTCTGTAGTCCAAGTAGTTGAAGTTGGGTAATAAACGCCTACCTCTGAAGGAAGTTGAAGATTGTCTCCAACATTCAAGATTTTAGCACCATTTTCTGCAGCAAGCGGTTGACTAGTTTCTCTCTCATCATTGCGGAAGATTCGATATTCTTTCAATACCGTACCATCTTCTGCTTTTAAGATGAGACGTGTTGCACCTTTTGGACTAGTTGCAGGCACAACTGTTACCAAACCATTATTGCTAGCTGTTGCAGTGATTTGTTTGCTAGATTGAGGAATATAGTAATCAGTCTTAGATGGATTAAAGTGTTCAAGTTCCTTGCCATCTACCTTGATAGAAATCTCTGAACTTGTAGAGCTTACTACCTTATTTCCAAGGACAGTTAGCTCTGTCAGACCAACACCTGATGTTCCATCAGCCTTCTTCATACGAATACGAACAGCATAAGTTTCTACCTTGTCAAATGTGAAGTGATTTGTTTGAGTTGCAGATAGCTGACCTGGAGCATGCAAGTTCTCAACTGCTTTCCAATTTTCTGGATTATTAAATGGATGATTGCTATCACGCTGAGCATTGCTGACATCACTTGGTAAATCTGGAATTTCTTTACCTACATAATATTCAACTACATATTCTTTTGGAAGACCAATTGCTCCATCAGTATAGAAATCAACTGATAAATTGTTGACAAAACGTTTCGTCAAATCTCCTGAATTACCAAACAAGATAGAAGCCCAGTCATTATCAGTATTTGTTCTCCAAGTAGTCCATCTATTTTTAGCGTCTGTTGGCGTTCTTGACACAGTCAGGTCGTTCAAGGTATTAGCTGAGTCATCTCCTCCTGTATTGGATACAATGGCAGCTGGCAATTGCGAACCTGTCCATTGTTTAGAGATATTATTTCCAGCAACAACTTGACTAGACACTCGAACATGAGCTTTAGTGGTTAAATTGCTACCTACTAAGCGACCATTGATTTCATAGACTCCTTCAGTTTGACTAAAGTTGGCTGGAACCTGATCCCAAACTACATCTTTGTAGATAGTTGTTCCGTTAGAATGGTAAGCACGCACATTGGCTGGCAATTGAACTGTCTCACCCTTAGGAAGAGTAAGGCTGATTTCCTCTGCAACTTGTAAACCTTCAACTGTCACCGTTGCTTGAGCTTCAATGTCTGTGCCTTCTACATGTCCTTTAAGTGTAAAGCTATGATAATGCCCCAATTCTTTTTCATCCACCTTGTCCCAAGTTACAGATACTTTGCGTGGCAAGCCCTTATCAAATTCTGCTCCAACTTCTTTAGGTAGATTCGGTTGCTGATTAATATCTGTAGAAACAGATACAGGATGAAGTTTCACAATCTTCTTGCTGACTTTATTTTCTTTAATCACCACTTCAGTAGTTACAGATTCTGTTTTCTCTGTTTGATTATCGATTCGAGGTTTCAAAGTCACTCTTCCCTTAGTATAGAGCAATAGGTTCTGACCATTCACCTCAAGATACCCACCATCAGATGCCTTAGCTTCTAAGTGAATATCTGATGCTGAAAATTCTGTTTGTGAACCATCCTCATAACTACCAATGACACGATAAGTTAAGACTTGATCTTCTGTAGCAGTTTCTTTTCCTTCTACAACTACTTCCAAACGTTTCAAGGCAGGAGCTTCCTTCACAAACTGAATTAAGTAAGTTTGAACCAAGTCACCCTTTTGGTCGCTCAAGAAGACCGAAGCCTGATAACCATTATCAGCAGAAGCTTGCTGAACAGTTACTTGATATCCGGTAGTCTGAGCTCCAACACTTGGAATTGTTCCAGTGTAAGGAAGGGATACACGGTAATAAGTCTTGCCAGACTCGAAGTTTTCCAGAGCTTTATCCCCAACAGTAAGTCCTGTAATGCTACTTGTTGTTTCCTTACTACTTGCGATAAAGGTTGCAGTTACTTCACGGTCGTCATCTACCAATTTACCAGTAGCCTCCGTACGTCCTCCTTCCTTGGTTAAAGCAGCAGGATCTTTCAAAATCCAAGAAACAACATCTGTATCAATCAAACTACCATCTGTCAGAACAGCTGTGACCGTTTTATCCAAATCAGCTGCAGTTGTACCAACTGGTACTGTAACAACTTTTGGTAACCATCTATCTAAAGCAATCACTTTTACAAGTGCCTCAGCTTTGGTTTCCAAACCTTCTACACGTCCAGATACTTTTTTCTCACCTGCGCTTGTAAGCAAGTCAGCTGGCACGTCCCATGTTACAGTCTTTTCCTCAACACTACCGTCGCTATAAATAGCTGTTACTGTTTGAGGCAATTCAGGATTTGTCGTCACATCAGTTGTTGCTTTTACAGGAGCAAAGGCTACAAAGTGACGATTTTCTTTCTTACCAGACACCGTTGCGACCGTTGCGCTATCAGATGTCAAACCAGCAGAATCTGCATAAAGAGTAAATTTACCTTCTTTTTCTGTTGATTTTACAATGACAACCCCTTTACCATTGAAAGCACGTCTTTGCCATGTTCCATCTGCTTGAGCTTTGTAGCGTTCACGACTAGCTTGTTCTCCATTATCTACACCAACGATTTGTCCCTGACCATGAAGATTGAAATGAACAAGATTGTTAGCTGTAGGAACCACATTACCATCGCCATCAACAATTTCATAATGGATGTAGGATAGGTCCTTTCCATCTGCAGTGATAACATGCTCTTCTTTAGTCAGACGAACTCTTGCTGGCTCCCCAGCAGTTGTCACACTATCACGCGCAATTTCGTTGCCATTTTCATCTCGAGCAATCGCAGTCAGTGTGCCTGGTTGGTATTTCACAAGCCACTCAAGATACAATTCACTTGGTTTAGCTCCCTCATGATATGGACGTCCATCTTCTGTCCTTTTCTTAGTAAATTCCTTTTTACCAAGCGACTCTCCATTTAAGAACAATTCGACGCTTGCAGCATTTGAGAAGGTACGAACCGGAACCTTTCCATCAATCAGCATCTTGCGATCCTTAAGGGTCTCTTCAGTCCAGTTCCAATGTGGTAAAATGCGAACAGTTGGCTTTTCTTTAGCACTATACCATTCACTACGGTAAAGGTAGAAATCATTCTTTGGTAAACCAGCTGTATCAATAATACCAAAGTAAGAGCTCTTGACAGGTGTACTATCTTGGTTATGCCATGGAGTCGGTTCTCCAATATAGTCAATTCCTGTCCAGATAAATTGTCCAGCATAGCCAGCACGATCACGGTCAAAAGTCCATGATTCAGTAGCTGTTCTTCCCCATCCAACACGGTCATTACCATAGTCAGATTGTTCATAGTGACGATTTGGACGATTGTCATGTCCAAGGATTTGAGCAGGGTTATAATAAGAATCACGCGTCCTAGTAGCTGAAGAGGTTTCAGAACCATAAATGAGCCAGTCTGGATGCGCTCTACGAACAGCATCATAATTACGTTCACCATAGTTCATACCGACAGCATCCATAATTTCTGCGAGTTTCAAGAAATCACCTGTCGCTGCACGACTAAATTTGTTTTCCCCCATGGTTACATAACGCTCAGTATCAATCGCTTTGATAACTGCCTTCAATCGTTTAGCAGTTTCGATAGAACGAGGACTACCATTTGCCTCCTCTACCTCATTTCCAAGAGACCACATGACGATAGACGGATTGTTCTTATCACGTTCTACCATTGTTCTGAGATCAAAATCAGACCACTTCTCACCCTTCTTAGCCTCCGGATGAGTTGCATCTTGATCAAAGAACCGTCCATAGTCGTAAGTCTTCTTGCCACCATACCAAGTATCAAAAGCTTCCTCTTGAACCAAAAGACCTAAACTAGCTGCAGCATCAAGCAACTGAGGACTCGCTGGATTGTGGGTTGTTCGAATAGAGTTAACCCCCATATCTTTCAAGAGTTTTAATTTACGATAGGTAGCCTTATAATTCTCTTCTGCCCCCAAGGCTCCATTGTCATGGTGAATACTGACTCCGTGGAATTTCATGCGTTCACCATTCAGAGAGAAACCTTCCTTAGCAGTCCAATTGAAATAACGGTAACCAAATGTATCTTCTGTTACATCAACTAGTTGACCTTCTTTATAAACCTTTGTTTTCAACACATACAGTTGAGGATGATAACTTTTTGTCGTCCAAAGAGTTGGTTTATTAACTAGGATTGTTTGTCTGAAATCTGCAGTTTCATTTTCTGCTAAATTCTTCGTTTCAGAGCGGACTAATTCTGAAACAACCTTACCTTCCTTAGTAAAAATTTGTTGTTCCACAAAGACTTTAGCAGCCTTCTTATCCGTATTTTTAATCTTACTTTGAACCTGTGTTTCAACATTCCCTTCTTTTTGCTCAGCAAGTTTTGGAGTAGTGATATGATTACCATTTTCGGCAACATGGACTTTATCACGATAACTAAGGGTTACATCACGATAAATCCCACTTCCTGAATACCAACGACTACTTGGTTGCTTATTGGTCACTTGAACAGTAATTGAATTTTCACTACCATCCTTGTTTAAAAATTCTGTAATATCATATGAAAAATGATTATAGCCACTTGGATAATGTCCGACAAATTTACCATTTACATAGACCTTTGAATCCATGTAAACCCCATCAAAATTGATACGAACATCCTTATTCTTGTCTGCTTCGTCTAATATGAAAGTCTTACGATACCAAGCTGTTCCACCATTTAACTGCCCACCTTCATTACGAGCGGGAGACTTGTGATCAAAGTCAAAATAAATACTCCAATCATGAGGAAGATTCAATTTAGACCAATCATGAACATCCACATCTTTTTTTGAAAAATCTCCTTGGGCATTTAGTTTAAAATACCAATCTTTATTAAAATCTTGTTTTCGTTCCGATAATAGCTGTTTTTCCTTTTCAACTTCGGCTTTGTTTGACTCTCTAGACAGCACTTGCGATTTTTCAGAAGAAGGTTTAATCTCTGTGTCTGCTTTCACTTGGTCCTTTTCAGAAGTTTTTTTAGAATCCTCTTTCACTTCTGTTCCAGCTGTTACTGCAGATTCAACAGGCTTTGGATTTGCCTCTTCAGATTTCTGTTTGTTATCAGCCTTGTTTCCTTCTTCTACTTTATTTGGAGTTTCCCCTTTAGGACTAACCAATTCACGACTACTCTCGTTAGTAGGTGTAGTAGGTTCTGTATCCTTAGTCACTTTGTCTTCTGCCGATTCAGCTTTTGGTTTTACAAACTCACGCCCACCATTCTCATCAGCCTTTGCAATAGCAGCTACCACATCATCGGGAAGCTTATCTAAAGGTTGAGCTTGATGAACAGTTGTTTCTTCTGTTTTAGCATTGGATGAATCCACCTCCTCAGCTTGTACAGCAGAAATACCAAATATACTAGCCCCAATCATTACAGATGCCGCACCTATTGCAAATTTACGAATGCTATAATGACAACGTTTATCAAAAAGTCTTTTGTTCATTAAAATCCTCATTTCTTTTTCTTGATACAAAGTAAGCGCTTACTTTATTTTAAAAAATAACCTCCTTCTGAATACACAAACATGTACCAAGTTTTATAATATATTTTATATATTAAATATATCAAAAAGCACCTTAAATTGCAATTATTTTCCATTAATTTAACCCAATAAAATGATATATAAGAAGGGGTCATTTAAAAGGAATAGTTGCAATGAAAATAGCTTTCGGTTCTAGACTCTTTCTACTACAAATTGAATTCCATTAATATCTTTTTAAAACTTCAAATTTATAGTTTATAGACTGCATTACTCTACATAAAAAGAAGGCGAACCTCCTTCTACACTATTTTCCCTTAAATTCCGCAAAAGTCTGTAAGATTTTAGCAGCAACTGCTGGAGAAGGAGCTCCTTTAAGCTCTAACGTGTCATCTGCATATGGAGTAAGGCCAGCAAAATCTCCTATCTGGACTGAATAGAGCGACGTTTTAAATAGTTCAATATCGTTTTGGTCATTTCCAAAAGCTATGAAGTTCTCCCCACATAATTTTTCAACAGTTGTCGCCTTATGAGTATCCAAGGGATTAACATAAAGGCACTTTTCATGCGCATGATAGGAGAGATGAGCCTGTCCTAGTCTTTCTAGCTGACCAAGTAGATCATCAAGCAAATCCTCATGGTCACCCATATAAACGACTACCTTAATCGGAGTACCCAAGTCCTCAAGTTTCTGATGACGAGCCACCTTTAGGGGATCCACACTGGAGAAAAATGGAATCTTCTCTACAATCTGTCCACTATAGTCAAAGCAATCATCTACAAAGAAAGGGAGATTATAAGTCTGGCAATAATCCACTAGCGCCTGATAAACTTTAGCATCGAGATTCCTTTCGAAGATAGCCTTCCCTAAATGATAGGCTACGCCACCATTCAACCCTATGACCAAGCGCTGACTGAGTTCAGGGCCTAATAAACCCAAGCAATCCCGATAAGAGCGGGCTGAGGCAAACACAAGCTCATGCCCATAATCTTCAGCCTTTAAAAGAACCTGCTGAATCTCCTCGTCTATGGTCATGTAGTCAAAAGATAGCGTTCCATCCAGGTCAAATACGAATTTCATCTTTCTAGTCCTTGTTTAGTGTTCGAAGCGCTGCCTGATAGGTTTGCTCCATTAGCATGGTAATCGTCATAGGACCAACTCCACCCGGTACAGGTGTGATATGACTAGCAAGTGGTGCAACAGCATCATAATCAACATCTCCACAAAGCTTGCCATTTTCATCTCGGTTCATCCCAACGTCAATGACAACCGCTCCTGGTTTGACAAAGTCAGCAGTCACAAACTTGGCGCGACCAATAGCTACGACAAGGATATCTGCCTTAGCAGCAACCTTGGCAAGATGATGGGTGCGTGAGTGAGTCAAAGTCACAGTCGCATTCTTGGCTAAAAGAAGCTGAGCCATCGGTTTTCCAACAATATTTGAACGACCGATGACAACCGCATTTTTACCTTCTAGATCAATCCCATATTCATGAAACATTTCCATAATTCCTGCAGGTGTTGAAGGAATCATAACTGGATGACCAGACCAGAGGCGACCCATGTTTAGGGGATGGAAACCATCCACGTCTTTTTCGGGGTCAATAGCTAATAAAACTGCCTCTTCGTCAATATGTTTTGGCAAAGGTAATTGAACCAAAATCCCATGCCAAGCTGGATCTTGATTGTATTTGGCAATCAAGTCTAACAATTCCGCTTGGGTAATGGTCTCTGGAACTCGCACTACTTCACTACGGAATCCTGCAGCAAGAGCTGAACGTTCCTTGTTGCGAACGTAGACTTGACTGGCAGGATTGTCCCCAACCAAAATTACTACCAACCCTGGAACTAGACCTGTTTCTTCTTTTAGTTTAGCCGTCTTCTCAGCCAACTGTTCTTGTAACTTAGCCGCAAGAGCCTTCCCATCGATAATCTGTGCCATATCTCTTCTCTTTTCTATCAAATATCCTCTATTATATCAAAAAATAACTTGCCATTCTAACACTTCCTGACTAATAGACCTTATAGTTTGAAACTATAAGAAAAAGCTCTTGTCGAGCTTTTAGTTCCTATTGATATTAGGTAAATCTGTTATGCTTTCTTTTTAACTTTTGGAGCCGGTAAGACTTCATACATCTCCTTGATTAGTCTCGCTAGAAATGACTTATCTTCAAGTTCTTCTAGTAAAATCATCTCCTTAGCTCCTTCATAAGGACGTTCAAGCCTAGTCTGTCCCAGTTGATCCATGACCAGCTTCACAGGCTTCAGTAACAAACGATTATCATAGATTCCCCCAATAATCTTCCCACGATAATAAAGGATATACTCTCCCATCATTGGACGATAACTCATCTCCTCTAGCTCTGATAGCTGTTCGAGAATAAAGTTTAAATATTCTTTACTGGAAGCCATGATACCTACTCCATTTCTTCTAAAAATGAGGTCTTACAAAACCTTACTCAAAAATTCCTTGGTCCGTTGTTCTTTTGTTTGATCGAAAATCTCCTCTGGTGTTCCATCTTCGACAACAACCCCATCCGCCATAAAGATAACACGGTCTGCTACCTCACGCGCAAAGCCCATTTCATGAGTCACAATCACCATAGTCATCCCTGACTTGGCAAGGTCTTGCATAACAGCTAGAACTTCTCCAACCATCTCAGGATCTAGGGCTGAAGTCGGCTCATCAAAAAGCAAAACATCTGGTTCCATAGCAAGTCCACGTGCAATGGCAATCCGTTGTTGCTGACCACCTGATAAACTCTGAGGATAAGCCGTCGCCTTATCTGGCAAGCCAACTTTTTCTAACAGTTCCTGTGCTCTTTTCTCCGCAACTTCCTTGCTTTCACCTTTGGTTTTAATTGGTGACAAAGTGATATTTTCCATCACTGTCATATTGGGAAAGAGGTTGAATTGTTGGAATACCATACCCATCTTTTCACGCATAGCAAAAAGATCATTTTTCTTATCTGTGATATCAACTCCTTCAAAGATAACCTTGCCTTTACTTGCTTCTTCAAGGAGATTCATCGAACGAAGGAGAGTTGATTTCCCGCTACCTGACGGACCGATAATGACCACAACTTCTCCACGTTTAATCTCAAGATTGATGCCTTTTAAAACTTCATTTTTCCCAAAAGACTTATGTAGTTCTTCAATTTTAATCAAGGTTTCTGTCATTATTTCTTGTCTCCTTGTCCAATATGTTTTTCAAATGCTTTCAACGCCACTGTCAAAACAGAGGTCATAATCAAATAGTAAAAGGCTGCAAATAAAAGAGGAGTCAGCGGTAAATAAGTTGTTGTTGCTACTGTCGTTGCACCATTCCACAACTCCATCACTCCAATCGCAGACAAGAGGGAACTATCCTTGATAATGGTGATAAATTCATTTCCCAGAGCTGGAAGAATATTTTTGATAGCTTGTGGCAAAATGACATAACGCATGGCATTTTTCGGACGAATACCTAAAGAATATGCGGCCTCTAACTGCCCTTTAGGAACCGCATTGATCCCCGCACGAACAGTTTCTGAAACGTAAGCACCACTGTTCATAGAAATAATCAGAATACCAGGAATCAAACGAGAAAGATCAACTCCTAAAATTCCCACTTGGATAGTCGGAGCATTGATATGCATAAGAGTAAAGGCAATCATTATTTGAACCATCATCGGAGTTCCACGGAAGATCCAAACATACACATTTGCAAACCAAACGAGCGGTTTAAAGCGTGAACGTTGGGCAAAGGCCAGTAACACACCTATAATGGTCCCTAAGCAGACGACAAGGATGGAAATCAATACGGTAATCAGAGCACCATAGTTAAAATATGGTAAATACTTTGGTAAAAAAGAAAAATTCATATTCAATCAACTTTCTATGTATTAGATTGTATGATTATAACACGAATTGAATTAAAATGCAATCCTTTTTCCCCTAATTTTACCAATTAACTTGATAGAATAGAGAAATAGAGAGAAATCACAGTTTTTTTCTAGTCAACTACCTCTTGTTTATGGTAAAATAGAAACGATAAGAAATGGAGGAGAATCAAAATGGAATCACATTTGGTTAGAATCATTAACCGCCTAGAAGCAATGACAAAAGATGGTGGAAATCTAAAACGTAATTTTGAACGTGAAGGTGTTGTTGTCGCAGAAGTTGCATACAGCCACGACGAAGAAAACGGATCACTCTTCACCCTTCGCGATGTAGAAGCTCGTGAAACTTATACCTTTGATAGCATTGATTTGATTGCAATGGAGATCTACGAACTCCTTTACTAACATAAAAACAACGGGCAGTAAGTCCCGATGAATGAGAATCCTTTTTGTCACCACAAATGGGATTTTTTCTTACCTTCAATGTCGCTGGATTCTCCATAAATCCTTCTTTTAAAAACGACCACTTCCCAATCTTTTTACTTGCTTTACACCTTAATCATGCTATAATGAGAGTATAAAAACTTTGACTATTCTTGACCTTTTTCTTAGGCCAAGAATAAGAATGAAATGAGGTAGATGTATGCTCTGTCAAAACTGTAAAATAAACGACTCAACAATTCATCTGTATACCAATATCAATGGACAGCAAAAGCAAATTGATCTTTGTCAAAATTGCTATAAAATTATCAAAACAGATCCAAATAATACCCTCTTTAAAGGAATGACTGACTTAAACAATCATGACTTTGATCCATTTGGCGACTTTTTCAATGATTTGAACAATTTCAAACCTTCTTCTAATAACGTCCCTCCAACTCAATCTGGTGGGGGATACGGAGGAAACGGCGGTTATGGGCCTCAAAACCGCGGTCCACTTCAAACACCACCTAGCCAAGAAAAAGGACTCCTAGAGGAATATGGTATCAATATTACTGAGATTGCTCGTCGGGGAGATATTGACCCTGTTATCGGTCGAGATGAGGAGATTATCCGCGTTATCGAAATCCTCAACCGTCGAACCAAGAACAATCCTGTCCTTATCGGAGAACCAGGTGTTGGTAAAACAGCCGTTGTTGAAGGTCTAGCTCAGAAGATTGTCGATGGCGATGTTCCCCATAAACTCCAAGGCAAACAGGTCATCCGTCTGGATGTGGTCAGTCTAGTCCAAGGAACAGGGATTCGAGGCCAATTTGAAGAACGTATGCAAAAACTCATGGAAGAAATCCGCAAACGTGAGGACATCATCCTCTTTATCGATGAAATCCATGAAATTGTTGGTGCAGGATCTGCTGGCGATGGCAATATGGATGCAGGAAATATCCTCAAACCAGCCCTTGCCCGTGGTGAATTGCAAATGGTCGGAGCCACTACTCTCAATGAATACCGCATCATTGAAAAAGATGCTGCCCTAGAGCGTCGTATGCAGCCCGTCAAGGTAGATGAACCAACTGTTGAAGAAACCATTATCATCCTCAAAGGGGTTCAAAAAAAATACGAAGACTACCATCACGTCAAGTATACTGATGCGGCTATAGAAGCTGCTGCAAATCTTTCCAACCGCTATATCCAAGACCGCTTCTTGCCAGACAAGGCTATTGACCTGTTGGATGAAGCTGGTTCTAAGATGAATCTGACACTGAACTTTGTTGATCCTAAAGTGATTGATCAGCGTTTAATTGAAGCTGAAAATCTCAAGGCGCAAGCTACACGAGAGGAAGACTTTGAAAAGGCTGCTTATTTCCGCGATCAGATTGCCAAGTACAAGGAAATGCAAAAGAACAAGGTGACCGATCAGGATACTCCAATCATCAGCGAGAAAACTATTGAACATATCATTGAGCAGAAAACCAATATCCCTGTTGGAGAACTCAAAGAAAAAGAACAATCTCAGCTTATCCATCTAGCAGACGACCTCAAGGCCCATGTCATTGGTCAAGATGAAGCTGTCGATAAGATTGCCAAGGCAATCCGTCGTAATCGTGTTGGACTTGGAACTCCTAACCGGCCAATCGGAAGCTTCCTCTTTGTCGGACCAACTGGTGTTGGTAAAACAGAACTTTCCAAACAACTAGCCATTGAGCTCTTTGGTTCTGCTGACAGCATGATTCGCTTTGATATGAGTGAATACATGGAAAAACACAGTGTGGCTAAATTAGTCGGTGCCCCTCCAGGTTATGTTGGCTATGATGAAGCTGGTCAGTTAACGGAAAAAGTTCGTCGCAATCCTTACTCACTCATCCTTCTCGATGAAGTTGAAAAAGCACACCCAGATGTGATGCACATGTTCCTTCAAGTCTTGGACGATGGTCGTTTGACAGATGGGCAAGGACGAACAGTTAGCTTTAAGGATGCTATCATTATCATGACCTCAAATGCGGGTACTGGTAAGGCCGAAGCCAGCGTTGGTTTTGGGGCAGCTCGTGAAGGTCGAACCAACTCTGTTCTCGGTGAACTCGGCAACTTCTTTAGTCCAGAGTTTATGAACCGTTTTGACGGCATCATCGAATTTAAACCTCTCAGCAAGGACAACCTTCTCCAAATCGTCGAACTCATGCTTGCAGATGTCAACAAACGCCTCTCTAGCAACAATATCCACCTCGATGTGACAGACAAGGTCAAGGAAAAGTTGGTTGACTTGGGATATGATCCAAAAATGGGGGCGCGTCCACTCCGCCGCACCATTCAAGACCATATCGAAGATGCTATCACAGACTACTACCTTGAAAATCCAAGTGAGAAAACCCTCAAGGCAGTTATGACAAGTAATGGTAATATTCAAATCAAATCTGCCAAAAAAACTGAGAAAACAGAAGAGATTGCTTCTGAAATAGAAGAATAAATCTATATAACAAGTGCAGAAAGTCTATCATTTTCTGCACCTTTTTTACTAAAATAAATGCAAAACCTTGACAGCTTGCCCCTCGTCCATTATGATAATAATAAAGATACTAGAGAATGAGGAAAATGCAATGGCAAACCCAACTTTTGGCGATAAAAAAGAGAATGTAACCTACCAGCCCCGCTATGGTGTGTACGCAGTTATTCCGGATGCAGAAAAAAAACAAATTGTCTTAGTTCAAGCTCCCAATGGTGCTTGGTTCTTGCCAGGTGGAGAAATTGAAGTAGGCGAAGATCATCAAGAAGCACTGAAGAGAGAACTAATCGAAGAACTTGGCTTTACAGCTGAGATTGGTACCTATTACGGACAAGCTGATGAGTATTTCTACTCTCGCCACCGTGATACCTACTACTACAATCCAGCGTATCTCTATGAAGCTATTTCTTTCAAAGAAGCACAAAAACCATTGGAAGATTTTAATCATATTGCTTGGTTCCCTATTGACGAGGCTATTGAAAAGCTCAAACGTGGTAGCCATAAATGGGGAATAGAAGCTTGGAAAATCCAGCATGGAATTGACTAAAATACACGATTTTATCCAAAAAGTGCTATAATAGAGTTAGAAAATCGGAGGAACTATTATGAAGCTTATCAACACGACTAATTCACACTCGCAACTTGTTAAAAGCCAATTAGAAAGCACTGACGCAACGCTTGTTGAAGTCTATTCAGCTGGAAACACAGATGTGATTTTCACTCAAGCTCCGCTTCACTATGAAATCCTCATTTCCAACAAACACCGCGCTATTCGTGAACCTGAAATCGAAACCATCCAAGATTTCTTCATGAAACGCAAAATCGATAAAGATAATATCGATGAAGCTAATATCAAGACGCTTTATTCAGATAAATTGATTGAAATTTCTATTCCTACAAAATAAGAAAGCCAGCCAAAAGCTGGTTTTCTTTTGCAAAAAAAGATTGGTAGTTTCTACCAATCTTTTATTTTTATTTTACAGCTTCTTTCAAAGCATCTACCTTGTCTAAACGTTCCCAAGGAAGGTCAATATCTGTACGTCCCATGTGTCCATAAGCCGCTGTTTGACGGTAAATTGGACGTTTGAGGTCCAACATTTGGATAATTCCTGCAGGGCGAAGGTCAAAGATTTGACGGGCTGCTTTCTCAAGCTTGCTTTCAGCTACTGTTCCTGTACCGAAGGTATCGATACGGACAGAAACAGGCTGCGCAACACCAATAGCGTAGGCCAATTGAACTTCTGCTTTCTTGGCAAGACCTGCTGCAACGATATTTTTAGCAATATAACGAGCTGCATATGAGGCTGAGCGGTCAACCTTAGTCGCATCCTTACCAGAGAAGGCACCACCACCGTGACGAGAGTAGCCACCATAAGTATCCACGATAATCTTACGACCAGTCAAACCGGAGTCCCCTTGAGGTCCACCGATGACAAAGCGACCAGTTGGGTTGATGAAAAATTTTGTTTGCTCATCCAAGTAAGAAGCTGGGATCACCTCTTTAATAACCTTGTTAATCACATCATTGTGAATTTGTTCGTTGCTGACTTCTGGATCGTGCTGAGTTGAAATCACGACTGTGTCCACGCGCACTGGACGGTCATTTTCATCATACTCAACAGTAACTTGTGATTTAGCATCTGGGCGCAGATAGCTGATTTCACCAGATTTACGAAGTTCCGCCAAACGACGAACCAGTTTGTGACTAAGTGAAATTGGTAATGGCATAAGTTCTTCTGTCTCATCTACTGCAAATCCAAACATGAGACCTTGGTCTCCAGCTCCAATCAAGTCCAGTGGATCTTGATCTGCATTCCCACGAACTTCCAAGGCTTCGTTCACACCTTGTGCGATATCTGGTGACTGCTCAACAAGTGAAGGATGAACTCCCACTGTCTCCGCAGAAAAACCATACTCGGTATTGGTATAGCCAATCTCTGCAATGGTATCACGAACCACACGGTTAATATCCACATAGGCATTTGTCGAAATTTCACCAAAAACGTGGACAGAACCAGTATAAACAGCTGTCTCAGCAGCAACGTGCGCTTCTGGATCCTCTGCTAAAATAGCATCCAAAATCGCATCTGAAATTTGGTCTGCAATCTTATCCGGATGCCCCTCAGATACAGATTCAGACGTGAATAATTTACGTTCTGACATAAAAATGTCCCCCCTTAAAAAATATTGTTATAGAGTTACAAAGTACTGATAGGAAAACTACTAGTAATGAATGCCTACCACCTTATCGGGACTATATAACCTTATCATTATACCACTTTTTACTTTTTTTTGCAGTATTTTCTCGAAATCGAAAAAAGAACCTTACGGCTCTTTTCTCGTCATAAAAATTCGGCTTGTACTCCATAATACAGAAGGTCATACATATGCTTATCTGCATACTTCGTTTACAAACTACCTATTTTTTATCACAATGTTCTTACAAACAATCTTCCAGTTAGGCTTACTGTTCCTTAGACTTTCTATTGCTTACAGTTAAGCCAAGTCCAGCCATTAGGAGGCCAAGTCCCACAATACCATAGTTCGCTGTATCATTACTTCCTGTATCAGGGAGTTTCGCTACTTCTTTTTTATAAGCTGTAGCTACTGGAACTGTGGTAGTTGGAGTCGCACTTCCTGTCTGAGCAATAGGTAGTGTTGTACGACGTTCTAGGTAAAATTGGTAATTATCTTTCGTTATCTTGTAATTGTGTCCTTCAGTCACAGTTTCAACAATCCATGTAGTTGCATCCTTAGTTAAAGAATCAGCCAAGTTACGATCAATATTCATTAATCGACCTTCAGATGCAAAATCTTTATAGCTAATATCGGTCCCTGTCGAAGTTGCAACAATTCTTTCGATTTTTGCGGCTTTCAAAGACGCAAGAGTATTCGCCATCGTTGGAATTGAAGGATCCTCCTTCATTGGAGCATCTGTCAACAATACGACAAACTTTTTATTTTTAGGTGACTTAGACCAGTCGTAGGTTGAAACAATTTGTGTAAGAGTAGGTGTAGATGTTTCAGGGAAGTCTCCACCATGTGCAAGCTTAATGCCTGCTAAGGCTTTTTCAAGCTCAGCTGGGTCAGAGGTAAAATAAGATTCATTAAATTTTGTTAAAATTGTACCCTCATCTGCTAATCCACCTATACGTCCATATACTTCATCACTAAAGGTAGCTAATCCAAAACGTGCTGCTACTCCATCTTTAGCAAGATTTCTTGCAAACTCATTGATATTGTTACGGACAGTGTCAATAGTTCGAGACATAGATGCTGAACGGTCAACAACAAAAACGATATCGGCAGAGTTAGATTTTGAAATCGTTCTTGTCGCTTTCTTGATTTCGACTGTAGTTGTTTTATCAACACGTTCATATTGGGTATAAGAATTTCCATCTTCATCTTTCCCACTCACTGTACTCTCAGTTGTTTCAGTCTTTGGAGCAGGAAGTTCTTCACTTTTTACAGGTGCCACTTCTGTCTTTGTGACTTCAACTGTTGCAGTTTCTTCATGAATCTTTTGATCACCTTCTTGGCGTTCTTTCACGTCAATAGGTGAAACCTTCTTAGAAACATCAACAAGTTCTCCAGGTTTTGCATCTGATTGGTTAACGACTGGTTTCGCCTCATCAGCTTTAATTTCTGCTACAGCAGCTTCGACTGCCGATTTATTTGCTTCGGTTTTCTTTACTGTTTCAGCTGAAGTAGATGCCGGTTGTGTTGTTTCATCAGCAGACACCTGTCCAACCTGAGCAAAAGCAAACAAAATTGCTACAGAAGCCAACCCAACTTTCATTTTACGGAATGAAAAACGTTGTTGTTTCATAAATGATTTATCCATAGAAGTCCCCTTTTCTTTTCACGGATCAAATGGTATAATCCGATTGTTTTATAGTATGATAACACAAATTTGTATAGTTTTCAATTTTTTTCCTTACAATTTCAATAAAATGTTGGTCTAAAAACAAGTTTTAAAGCTAATACTGTTTTATAAATCAAATTTTTTTAAGTATATAATTATTAGTTCTATCGAGTACTTCAGGAAATAAAAACTCAGTAGAATCAGGTGATTCTACTGAGTTTTTAAAATGTTTGGCGTTTGGCTTTGCGCTCGGCACGGCCACGAGCACGATTTTCAGCACGCTTGGTTTTGCGGCGTTTTTCATCCACCGCCCATTGAATCTTCTTCTTATAGCCTGGTTTGACTTTTTTCTTTTTCTTTTTAACCAAGCCAATCATTTCAATATCAAGCTTATCTTGCTTTTTTTCACGATTGGCACGACGATCACGGTCATAGGTATCTTGAAACTCTCCGTCTTTGACCATCTTAGGAGTAAACTTGATTCCTAATTTCTCCAACTCACGGATATCCGAGTCATCGCTTGGCTGGTAAAGGGTAATAGCTGTACCAGGCAGACCGTTGCGCCCAGTCCGTCCAACACGGTGAACAAAGAAGGACAAGTCTTGCGGAATGGCATCATTGATAACATGGCTGACACCTTCAATGTCAATTCCACGCGCTGCCAAGTCCGTTGCGACAATGTACTCAAAATCCAGGTTTTTCACCTGATTCATGATCCGCTTGCGTTCACGAGGAGCAATATCCCCATGAATCTTTGCTACCTTCAATCCTTGAGCAGTCAAGTATGCATGCAATTCATCAGCACGCGTTTTTGTGTTAACAAAAATCATTGCCAAATAAGGCTGCATCAACTGAGTAAGCTGGTAAATTTGAGCATTTTTGTCGCGGCCCTTGGTCGAAATCAACCAGTTATCAATGGTATCTGAGATAACTGTTTTAGTCTTGATTTTTTCCATGACAGGATTTGACAAGTATTTTTTCAAGAACGGTTGTAATTTTTGTGGAATAGTTGCTGAAAAGACCATGAATTGCAAGTCTTTTGGAAGGCTTCCTGCAATCTTATCAACGGTTTCCAAGAATCCCATATCCAAGGTCATATCGGCTTCATCAATTACAAATGTCTTAGCCTTGTAAATAGCTAAATCACCAGATTTGACCAAGTCATAGATGCGACCTGGCGTTCCGATAACGATATGTGGTTGGTTGCTGGCAAGTTTTTCAATCTGACGTGCCTTATCCGTACCACCCACATAATTAACCACACGAACTTCGACATCTGAGTGAGCTGCAATCTGACGAGCTGCTTGGTAGATTTGAGTGGCCAACTCACGACTTGGTGCAGTAATGACTGCTTGCACACTATCGCTAGTTTCATCTAATTGCTGGAAAATGGGTAACAAGAAAGTATGAGTCTTTCCTGAACCAGTTTTTGACTCGCCCACCAAGTCACGACCTGCCAGTACAATAGGAATTAATTTTTCTTGTACCTCTGTTGGAGTTGAGAATTTCAACTCCTCCAAGGCTTCTGCTATATAATTTTTAAATTGAAATTTCTTAAATGACATACTATCCTCGATTCTATCCTTTCAATTATACCACATTTTGTCCTATTGCAGTAGTCCCATTTGAGTCTCAGTCCTGTAGTAAAGATCCAAGTAACTTAAAAGGTTGGAACCTCTGATTCCAACCTCTTTCATTATTTCCAGGTCAATACAGCATTCAAACCATAATGATCACTGACTTGTGGACTATTCTGCCCATCAAAAACTACTTGTAAACTCTCTACTTCTAACTCTTTGGTCGTAAAGACGTAGTCGATTCGTAGTGGTTCAGTATTGCCTTTCCAGCCATCAATTTCTGGTGGAACGGTATAGCTACCACTTCTTTCTTTCGCAACTTCAAACGCGTCTTGTAATCCTAATGGGCTAGCTAAAATCGCTTGATAGCCTTCCTGACCAGCTGGATTATTAAAATCACCCGCTAAAATTAGAGGTTTCTTCAACTCTTTTAGTACAGCCTCAAATCGTGCCCATTCTTCTTGGAAACCTTTATCCCACCAAGAGAGATGAACGCTTGCAAGAGCAAGTTCCTTACCTTCAACCTCTGTCTCAGCCAAGGCAACGCGACGAGTATGGTAGTCCGTTGGATCATCTACATCTGATACTAAAATCTCACGCGCCTTAATAGGTGTTTTGGATAAGATGGCTACGCCTTCATGGTAGCGGTCATAGCCAATATGATTGTAAGCCCAAGTCCAGTAGTAGTTTTTCCCTTTCTCAGACAATTTTTCAACCAGAAGTCGGACATAGTGGTCCTGATGAATGGGTTCTGCTGATGGTAAAGCTTGATAGTGATTGTTAACCTCTACCTCAGGCGAAGTCATTTCTTGATTGATTTCTTGGAAACAAATCAAATCATAATCCTTATCAAGAATGTCTTGGAATAAGATTTGGAATTTTTCCTCTGCTTCCTTCTCCATCCAACTGTGGGTATTGAGTGTTAGAAATTTCATGCTTTTCTCCTAAAACAAGAGGTTGGAAAACAGCTTCCAACCCCAAGTATATTACAATTCTACTTTAGCAACTGCTGTTTTAGCTGCAAGAGAACCTGTTTGTTCTAATTTAACTGATTTGAGGACATCACCATTTGTGAAGACAACCACTGTTGATGTTTTGCGTCCTGCTTCTCGAATAGCATCCAAGTCAGCTGTGACAAGAAGGTCACCAGCGGCCACTTTTTGTCCTTCAGAGACATGAACAGTAAATGGTTTTCCTTCAAGACTTACTGTATCCAAACCAATATGAACAAGCACTTCAAGACCTGAGTCAGTGACAAGACCAAGAGCGTGTTTTGTTGGGAAGATACTTGATACAGTACCAGTAACTGGAGATACAATGTTACCATTTGCTGGCTCTACTGCAAATCCATCACCCATCATTTTTTGAGCAAAAACTGGATCTTCCACTTGTTCTAAAGCAACAACTTGACCGTCAGCTACTGAGTAAACTTCTTCAGTTACACCTTTGTAGTGTACAGTATTTTGTTGAGTTTCTGTCATTTGGCTTGGAAGAGTTTCAGGAATTACTTCACCTGAGTCAAGGATATCTTGGATATCAGATTTCAATACGTCAGCTTTTGGTCCGTAGATAGCTTGGACACCTTGTCCTTTCATGACAAGACCCATAGCTCCTTCTGCTTTCCATTGTTCCTCAGTACCAACGCGATCTGCGTCTTTAACAGTTACACGAAGACGAGTCATACATGCATCCACATCTACGATATTTGCACGACCACCAAGAAGGTTAATGATGTTTACGGCTTGAGAAGCTGCTGCAACTTTTGGAGTTCCAGGAGCTGCTTCTTCTGATGTTCCTTCAGCTGTTTCGTAGTTTCCGTTACGTCCTGGAGTTGCGTAGTTGAATTTCTTGATCATGAAGTTGGCAATGAAGTACATGATAACCGCAAAGAGAACAGTTACCCAGATAAAGTTAACGATATCCATACCAATACCAGCATTAATTGCCAATGGTGTACGAGTCAAGAATTCAATTGAACCGAATGAGTGGACACGAAGGTGAACAATATCTGCCATAGCAAAGGCAGCACCTTGAACTACTGAATAAACAAGGTAAAGCGGTGTTGCGATGAACATGAACATATACTCGATAGGTTCAGTAACCCCTGTCAAGAATGTTGCAAGGGCTGTCGCAATCATCATACCCTTGTATTGGTGTTTCTTGTCAGCATCAACATTGCGGTAGATAGCAACGATGACACCCATCAAGATACCAAATGAACCGATCATTTGTCCAACTTTGAAACGAGCTGGAGTGACTGTTGTAAGAAGGTGTTGGTATTGGTCAGCATTTGAACCTTTAAGGTTAACAAGGTCAGTTACCCATGCAAGCCAAAGTGGATCTTGACCAAATACTTGTGTTCCTTTTGCAGCACCAGTTAACACTTCGTATGTTCCACCAAGAGCTGTATAGTTCATTGGGATAGTCAACATGTGGTGAAGACCGAATGGCAAGAGCAAACGTTCCAAAGTACCATACAAGAATGGTGCAAGAACTGGAGCAGTTTCTTGTGAGTTGGCAATCCAAATACCAAAGTTGTTGATACCTGTTTGAACTACTGGCCAAAAGGCAGCAAGTACAATTGCAGCAATAGTTGAACGAAGAATAACGACGAATGGTACGAAACGTTTACCATTGAAGAATGAAAGGGCATCAGGAAGTTTACGGAAGTTGTAGTATTTGTTATAAGCTGTTGCCCCAACAAAACCAGAGATAATCCCTACGAAAACCCCCATGTTAAGCGCTGGTGCCTCAAGAACGCTGATAAAGTAGTCAGCAACCTTGATTGAACCACCAAAGAAGGTAGTAACCATTGCTTCAGGGTTTTTCAACATATCACCTGTAACACCGAAGATAGTACCTGTAATACGGTTAATCAAGATAAAGGCAAGCCCGGCTGCAAATGCACCACCTGCACGTTCTTTTGCCCAGCTTCCCCCAATAGCAAGGGCAAACAAGATATGAAGGTTACCGATAACCCCCCAACCAATTTGCTCAAGGATTCCACCTGTAATCACTAGAGGAGCAAGGTTTGGGTCGATCATCACGATTGATTTACCGATTGAGATCATCAATCCCGCCGCTGGCATAACGGCGATAACCACCATTAAAGCCTTACCGAATTTTTGCCAAAATTCGAAAGACAAGACATTTTTGAATGTAGCTTTCATCATTCAAATCTCCTTTATTTTATTTAGGCAAACGTTTTACGAAAACGTTTGCATTTGGTTATGTATTAATTATACCACTTTTATTTTTTTTGTAAAGGCTTTTATAAAAAAATTGTCTATTTTTTTTATTTTTAGAAAGGAAAAAGAGAAGTTTACGAAAACTTCTCTTTTAAATATGTATTATTTTTCTGATTTGTACTGCAATTTGCATTTAAATCCAACTAGATCTTCAAGAATCGACGCATCGAAATCCCTGAACCAATTGAACCAATGAAAATTCCGATTACAAATAATAGGACTGTCATCAGAGGAATAAACACATCTGGCGTAATCATTGACAAGTTTTGACCTACCAAGGATTTATTGACCGATTGATAAACCATATTGTAAACAAAGAATACAAGGACTGAAGGAATTGCTGCACCGAGCAAGCCAATAAAAGCACCTTCTAGCAAGAATGGACCACGGATATAGCCATTTTTCGCTCCTACAAGACGCATGATCTGAATCTCACGACTACGTGAAATAATGGTGATACGAATGGTATTGGAAATGAGGAAGACTGCGATAAAAATCAAGAGCCCTGCAATAACCAATCCCCAAACACGGATAAAGGAAGCCAATTCAAAAAGTCGTTGAGTGTTGGCTCCACCATCTTGAACCTCTGATACTCCCTCAATTTTCTTAGCTTCTTCAGCTACAGTTTTAACATCACTCGGAGAATTTGTATCGACGATATAAGCATCATAGAGAGGGTTTGCATCCCCTTCAAAGACCTTCCAATCGTCACCCATTGTTTCCGTTAGTTTTTCGTACTGTTCTTCTTTACTTGAGAAGGTAACACTCTTAACAGCAGGCATAGCTTTCAAAGCATCATAAACCTTGTGGTAGTCATTATTGGTAACTGTCTGACCTTCTTTTTCAATCGTTTCACTGTTATCAGCTACATCCTTACGAATGTAAACCATGACCCGAACGTTGTTTTCAATATCGGTAGCCAGTTTTGCTGTATTAAAAATTACAGATGCAAACAGGGCAACGAGTGTTAAGGTAATCATAACCGAACTCACTGCTGCTACTGTCATCCAGCCATTTCGTTTTAAACTTTTTAATGATTCAAATAAATGGCGAAAAAATCTACTAATCATCGTATCCATATTCTCCTTTAGCTTCGTCACGAACGACACGGCCATTTTCAATGGCAATGACACGGTGGCGCAAGGTATTTACAATCTGGCTATTGTGGGTTGCCATCAAGACAGTAGTACCTTGGAGATTGATGCGTTCCAACAGATTCATAATTTCCCATGAATTATCTGGGTCCAAGTTTCCTGTTGGCTCATCGGCAATCAATACTTTAGGATTGTTGACAATCGCGCGAGCAATCGCAATCCGTTGCTGCTCTCCACCTGAGAGTTCATTAGGGAAAGAGCGAACCTTATGTTTCAAACCAACCAGGTCCAATACTTCCATAACACGTTTTTTGATGTTGCGGCGGCTCTCACCGATTACTTCCATTGCATAGGCAATATTCTCATAAACAGTCTTCTTAGGCAAGAGTTTGTAATCCTGAAAGACTACCCCGACACTACGACGTAGAAGCGGGACATCTTTCTTCTTAATTTTAACTAAATTAAAGCCTGCAACTGTTAGGCTTCCTTTTTCGATCTTTACTTCTCGGTATAGAGCTCGAATAAAGGTTGACTTACCTGCCCCAGAAGGTCCTACGATATAGGCAAACTCTCCTGGTTCAATGGTAACAGATACTCCACGCAGGGCAGTCGTTCCATTGTCATACTTTTTGACAACATCTCTCATTTCAATGATTGACATATGAGTTCCTTTCTATCTTAGCTGATTCGCCACTTGAGGTAGGCATCGATAAAACCATCAAGGTCTCCATCCATCACCTTATCTACCTGAGCAACTTCAAAGCTTGTACGGTGATCTTTTACCATAGTATAAGGCGTGAAAACATATGAACGGATTTGGCTTCCCCATGTGATTTCTTTTTTCTCACCTTTAAGGGAATCAACTTCCGCAGCTTTCTTTTCTTGCTCCATTTGATAGAGCTTAGCCTGCAACATCTTCATGGCACGATCTCTATTTCCATACTGGGTACGATCGACCGTTGATTGGACGACAGTTCCCGTAGGAATGTGTGTCAAACGCACACCTGTTGAAACCTTATTGACGTTTTGCCCACCAGCACCACCTGAACGGAAGGTATCCATTTTGATATCATCTTCACGAATCTCCACTTCGATGGTATCATCCAACTCAGGCATAACCTCTACGGATGTAAATGAAGTATGGCGACGTTTGGCAGAGTCAAATGGAGAAATACGGACCAAACGGTGAACACCCATTTCTGATTTAAGTAGGCCATAAGCATTAGGTCCTTCAAAAGACAAGGTCACAGACTTGATACCTGCTTCATCACCAGCCTGGTAATCCAAGACTTCTACTTTAAAGCCTTTGGCATTTCCATAACGAGTATACATACGAAGCAACATATCGCCCCAGTCCTGTGCCTCAGTACCACCAGATCCTGGATGGATTTCCAAGATTGCATTATTATGGTCATAAGGTTCTGACAAGAGAAGGGTCATCTCGTAGCTGGTCATCATCTTATCCAATTCCGTCAACTGTTCGACCAGTTCATCATGGACTGACTCGTCTTCTGCTAAAAAGTCCAATAAAATCTCAACTTCATCCTGCAACTCTTCCATTTTACGGAAGGTGTTGTAGGTGTTTTTTAATTCATTTAATTCTTGCGACGTTTTTTGGGCCGCGATATTATCGTTCCAAAAATCAGGTTCTGTCATCTTGTTTTCCAAGATGGCAATCTCTTCCTCTAAGCCTTCGAGGTCAAAGAGACCCCCTAAAAGAAGCTAATTTTTCACGATTTGCGTCAATTTTTTGACGAATTTCTGAAATGTCCATAGATACTCCTTTTCATATCGTTTTATTATACCATAATCTCTCATTTCTTTCCATATTTTGCTTTTCACCGCTTTTGATTGCAAAAGAAAAGAGGCTCTAAAGCCTCTTGTTTAAAGGACTTTAGCAGAGGTATGAGTGATCTCCTCCACTTGAATTCCTTCTTTTTCAAACTTATCCTTTAATGCAGTCAAATCGATTTTTCCATCAATTTGAACTTCGATGACGACCTTGCCATCCTTACGTGGAATGTTTACAGTATGGGAAATATTTAAATCCTCTTCTACAATTAAAGCTACAATTTTCCCCAGTACTCCTACTTCATTTTCTGTAATGAAACGAACACGAATCCCCTCTTCTCCGTATCCGGCGATTTCCAAGAAAGCCTGAAAAACATCGCGGTCTGTAATGACGCCGTAGACCTGATGATTGTCTACGACTGGTAATATCCCAATTTTATTTTTCAGCATCAGGTAGGTCGCATCTTCTAGACTAGCATAGCCAGAAACCGTCACGACATCTCGAATCATTACATCTTTTACTTTGGTTTTATTCAGAAGATAATTCATCTCATAGATAGAGAGACTGGTTGCTTTAGATGGGCTGGCTTCCGCAATGGTTCCTTCTGTTACCAATCCGACTAATTGATCGTTTTCGATAACAGGTAAACGGTGCAAACCTTGCTCGCGCATCAAATCTGCTGCGTGTGCTACAGTCGTATCTGGACTGATATAAACTACCTTACGGGTCATGAAATCTTTAACTGCCATGAGACTTCTCCTTCTATATTACTACTTTTATTATACACTTTCTTAGAAAATCTATCAAACGCTTTCATCTCTTTTTCAAGATTTTGAATAATCTGAGAAGTTTGCATAAAATGCCAGTGTAAGTTAAAAGGGAACCGAAGTCCCCTCTCTTCTTAAATCGTAACAGTGTCTCGATCTTTTATCATATAACGTTTCAGTGGGCTAAGACTAGCTAGCCAGTATAGTAGACCACCAAATAGCGCAGTAAATCCGCTACCAGTTGTGATTAAAAAGATTGGACTTTGAATTTGTGCAGTTACAGGGTTGTAGACAAAAAGTACCGCTACCAATAAGGAGATAAATACGCAAGACAAGCCAACTAAGTTAAATCCTTTAGTAAATTCGTATGCGTCATGCCCTTCAAGGAAATAGGCTGAACGCAAGTCGAGTTTTCGTTTTCTTAAGATAAAATAGTCGACAACAATCATACCAATAATTGGCCCCTGAATATAGGCAGCTAGGGAGATGAAGGATCCGAAATACTCTTCTACTCCTCCCCAGATAGTGAGTAGACTCACGTAAACCATGGCAATCCAAACCATTAGTTTATAGCTTACTTTGGGCATCCCACTTTTGACAATCATACAGTTCACGTATGATCCAGTCCCCTGGGTTCCAATATTAGCAAAGGCTACTAGTAGTAGACTTAAGAGAGCAAAGGCTGGGGTGCTTAGAGTTGATAGCATGGTTGTTGGATCACTTTCATACACACCTGTTTTGACAAACATGGCTAGAGCCATGACTCCACCTGTAGCAACGAAGAATGGAGCCACAACTCCGTATGATAAGGCTGTAGCCCAATAACCACTGCGTTCTGTTTTTGCTAAACGCGGTAAAACCAATGCCTGTGTAGACCAAGAGAAAGCAAAGGCAACATTTCCTTCTCCAGAGAGCATGAAGCGTTCTAATGGCGTCAAATCTCCTTGAGTGGCTGGTTGGATATTCATAATATCCGTTATAGGAACGGCGACAAAGCAGATTCCAACGATAATCAGACCGACAATCAATAAGGCGATAACCAAGAAGCGATTGGTCCATTTAATCACTTCCGGGCCTCCAAGAGCAATGAGAGTCCCAAGAAGAACACAGAGGGTACCAAGAATAGGCGCCCATACTCCCTTGTCCAAACCAAGACCAAAATTATTTGCCAAATGGATCATGGAACTGGCAAAAAGATTGGCCGCAACAGCATACCATCCAAAGTTAGCCAAGCTAATAATGGTTGATAACAGGGCTACACCTCTTTTTCCTAGAACGGCTCTCAACCAAATCCACAAATCAATTCCATACTTAACCGCAAATAAAATAGGAAGACATTCAATAAAGACCCAGATAATGTTAAAGCTAAAAATATTTATCAACATTTGATTAAAGGTCAAATATTGAGCTACATAAGCCCCTTGGGTATAACACCAAGTAGCAATGGCAAAACCACTTGTCGATAGAAAGAGATCCCAAAAAGAATACTGACGATCCTTATTGGTCATGGGAACAATTCCGGTTATGGTTTCTTGTTGGATATAGTCATTCATTTTAGACATGTTATTGAATTCCTCCCGTCATTGCTAAGATAATCAAAACAAGGTTGATTAGGACTATGGAGATGATTAAAATGAAATCACTTTTTAGGAAGGGTTGAACAAACTCGTAGTTTGGTGACTCCATTTCTTCCAATCTTCTCTTTGTTTCAGTTGCTACTAATTCTTCAATTTCAGATGTCGTTTTCATCTCAGTTCTCCTCCAAATACAAGTCAAGGGCCAGTTGTCCATATTGTTTGGTATAGCGATACCAGATGTAGAGAAACTCACCGACTGGTTTTCCGACACTCTCCTGGAACAAAGCCCACAAGAACCAATAATATGAGGTCACTGCTACATAAGCCAAGTAGTGACGTTTGGTTTTCTTATCTGGTACTTCTTGTAGATACAATTCCAGTACTTTTTCAGCATCCTCTACGGTATAATTAGAACACGCGATAAAGGTCCCCAAATCTCCTGCTGGCTCTCCCATTCCAGAATATTCCCAATCAATCAAGCTCATTTCGCCTGCTTCATTCAACAAAAAATTAGGACTATAGGAATCTCCATGACAAAGAACAACCTGTTTCGGATCATTCTGTAAATAATTTTTGAGAAGTGAAACAGTTTCATCCAATTCCTCGAGGCCATCAAATTCAAATCGATTTCTAGCTTTCAATTTTTCTCTAAAATCAATAATTCCCTCAAACTGGGCAAAGGAATGTTCCGTTTTTTCTCCAGATTGGTGTAACCGTCTCAAGAGGTCCATTGCTTGTGCCACATCATCCCAATTATCATAATCCAGTTGCTTAGCATTGGGAATAAATTCTGAAATTTTCCAGCCCTCATGCTTGTTCATAGCTACGAAGGTACGGTCAATCTTTAATTTTGTAGCAATTTCCATAGAAGCTGCTTCACTAGCTCGGTCGATATAATTTTCCGTTCCCCTGCCCGGATGACGGTAAACATATCTTTTTCCTAGACAGTCAAATGAAAATGATGTGTTGGTTAACCCATCTTTTAGAGGTTTGATATTGACAATATCTGAAGCCACACACTTTAATGTCTTACAGATATTATCGATAATAGCTGAATCTGCATTTACCAAATAACGTTCATCAAATTGACGGAGTTCATCTAGAGAGTCGAATTCTTTAACAATATCCGCTGAATAGTGACGGGCTTCTAAAAGGAGTTCCTTGACATGCCGACTATAGTAATCCTCCCAAAGCTGTTCCCGATAAGGTTCGTGCTTAAACTCGTTTTCTAAAATTTCCTTGAATTTCTCACTAAATGCACGGTCGAAATAAACGTGCCCCACCATAGCCCAAGTATTTTCTCCACCAATCTGGATATCAATGATGGTGTTATTCGAATCCTCTATAGCACAATATTCGTCCGTTTGACCTTCTGCAAATATCGTCGAGTAGTAACCTCTATAAATATATTGCTCAAAAGGATTTTCCACAAAATAATTATCTGATGAACAAATATAAGTGTTGGAAAGTTGATTTTTAACCAACATAAGAGACGAACAGTTATTATATTTGTAGTAATCATTATTTACTACAATTTTTATACCAAACTTCTCTGCAAGATAGAACATTTTTTCTTGTAAGTAGCCTACAGTAACGGTTATATCTTCTATTCCTGCTTCTTGCAGCTGTCTGATTTCCCTCTCTATCAAGCGTTCCCCCTTGACTTGAAGCAATCCTTTGGGAATCTCATAAGACAAAGGAGCAAAACGGCTACTCATGCCAGCAGCCATTATAATGGCATTTTTTACTCGATAGGGGTCTAAAACTTTCTGACCTAGTTCAGTTAAGTGAAGCTCCTCATCAACCCACTTCTCTTCTTTCAGTTTTTTCAATAATGTGTTGATTGTTCCTAAAGATAGGTCTAACTCTTCAGCTAACTGTCGCTGAGTAAATGTCTTTTCTTTATGTATCAACATAAAACGCAAAAGTTTAAATTGTTTTTCTGTTACCATTCTCAGTCCTCCTGTTCAATTTTCTCTTACTCATATTATAATATGAACAAAAAGGACTGTCAATTCAAATAGGAAAACAATGAGTAAAAATTAAGGCCTTCTTCCCTTTCCTCAAAAAACATATAAATAAAAGAGCTCCTTATTCTGGAGCCCTGAAATATTTTATATTTTTGATAAGTAGTCGTATTAGGTGTCGCTTGGCTGCAATCCTTATCCGCCAACTAAAAAGGTCCCCCGGACTATAGAGGGATTGCGTGCGCAATCTCCATCCACAGCCTAAACTAGTCTCCCAGACTAGTTTAGCCACCTAGATATGCTTTTCTGACTTCATCTGATGCTGCGAGTTCTTTTCCTGTTCCTGATAGGACAATCTTTCCTGTTTCAAGTACATAACCACGATCAGAGATAGCAAGGGCCTTGTTAGCGTTCTGTTCAATTAGGAGAACTGTTGTTCCTTGCTTCTGAATATCTTGAATGATATCAAAAATTTCTTGGATAAAGATCGGGGCAAGTCCCATTGACGGCTCATCCAAGAGAAGGAGCTTAGGTGTAGACATGAGAGCGCGTCCCATAGCAAGCATCTGCTGTTCACCACCTGAAAGAGTTGCCGCATCTTGGTTTTTGCGTTCTTCCAGACGAGGGAAACGTGAAAAGACTTTTTTCAAGTTAGCTTGATTTTCTTCACGATTTTTCTTTAAAAAGGCTCCCATTTCTAAGTTTTCCATAACAGTCAAACCTGGGAAAACATGGCGTCCTTCAGGAACTTGTGAAAGGCCACCTGCTACAATTTTTTGAGCTGGCAACTTTTGAATTTCTTTTCCTAAAAACTGAATTTTACCAGCACTTGGACGAACCAAACCTGAAAGGGTACGAAGAATGGTTGTTTTACCAGCACCATTGGCACCAATCAAGGAAACAACTTCACCTTCATTAACCTCGAAACTTACATCACGAACTGCTTGGATCATACCATAATGCACAGAGAGGTTTTCAACTTTTAACATAGACATTAGGCTTCACCTCCTAGATAAGCTTCGATAACACGTTTGTTGTTCTTGATCTCATCCGGAGTCCCATGAGCAATCAACCGACCATATTCAAGAACATAGATACGCTCAGTGACTTCCATAACCAAATTCATGTCATGTTCGATAAGCATGATGGTAATTTTAAATTCATCTTTGATACGACGGATCAATTCTGTCAATTCAGCTGTTTCTTGTGGATTCATACCAGCTGCAGGTTCGTCCAAAAAGAGGATCTTAGGTTCAGTTGCCAGAGCACGAACGATTTCTAATCGACGTTGTTGACCATAAGCCAGATTCTTGGCAAGAGTATCTGCGTCACCATCCAAATCAAAGATCTTCAACAAGTCCAAAGCTTTGCTTTTTAATTCTTCCTCATTCTTATAAAAAGCTGGTAGGCGTAGGAAGCTCGCAAGGACATGTTGTTTATGATGATTGCTAAATGCAATCAAAACATTCTCCAAAACTGTCAAGTCCTTGAACAAACGAATATTTTGGAAAGTACGACTGAGACCAAGTGAAGCAATCTTATAGGGAGTTTTCCCATTTAGGAGGTGACCATCTAGTGTCACAGTACCTTCGCTTGGTTCATAAACACCGGTCAAGAGATTGAAAAGGGTTGTTTTACCAGCTCCGTTTGGTCCAATCAGACCAACCAATTCTCCCTCGTTCAATTCAAGAGTGACATCTCCAACAGCTGTTAGACCGCCAAAATGTTTGGTTAACTGTTTAACTTCAAGTAATGCCATTAGTTTTGTCCCTCCTTCTTCGATTTTTTAAAGAAACGTGATAGACTCAATTCCCATGTCCCAAGAAGTCCACCTGGTCTGAAAATCATGACCAATACAAGAGCCAAAGCGTAGATAATCATACGTACGCTTGCTACATCCTGAAGGAGCATATTTAAAATTCCTAAAACAATCGCTGAAACGATGGTACCAGTAATCGATCCAAGTCCACCAAATACAACGATAATCAACACATTGATGGAATTAATAAAGGTGTAATCTTTTGGGACAACAGATCCGATAAAACCAGCCTGAAGTGAACCAGCAATACTTGCTGTAATGGCTCCAAAGACAAAAGCGATAATCTTGATCTTTGTGGTGTTTACCCCAACGGATTCTGCAGCAATCTCATCCTCACGAACAGATAGAGTAGAGCGTCCAATTGGACTACGTAAGAAGTTGAGAGTTGCAATAGTTGTGATCACCACAAATAGATAAACCATTTGCCAGTTAGTAAAGTTTGGAATACCCAAGATACCAGCAGCACCATTGGTCAAACTTCCACCATTAATGATAAAGATACGAATGATTTCTGAAACACCCAGTGTCGCAACAGCCAGGTAGTCACCCTTCAAACGAAGCGTTGGAATCCCAACGAGCAAAGCAACTGCACCAGAAATCAAAGCGCCCAAGACCATCGCTCCAAAGAAGGCACCATAGGTTGGTGATTTTGAACCAATAATCGCTGCTGCATAAGCCCCAATCGCCATAAAACCTGCATGACCAAGTGAGAATTGACCTGAAAAACCAACGATTAAGTTCAAACCTACTGCAAGGATGATATTAATCCCAATTTGTTCTAAAATTTGGACATGGAATAGATTGAGAACACCAGCAGAAACCAGTACACTAATCAATCCATAACCCGCTAACAGAAGGAATAACCAGAGAATATTTACTTTAAGATTTGTCTTCATTGTTTACACCTTCTCTTTCACATTCTTACCAAGGATACCTGCAGGTCGAACAATCAGAATCAAAAGCAAGATTCCATATACGATAGCATCACGGAAATCAGACATACCGAAGGCAGTAGCAAATGTTTCCAACAAGCCAATCACAAATCCCCCTAGAGCTGCACCAGGAATAATCCCGATACCACCGAGTACGGCCGCAACGAATGATTTTAGACCTGGAGTCACACCCATCAAAGGTTCAAGAGAGTTGTAGTAAAGGGCAATGAGGACACCTGCCGCACCAGCAAGGGCTGAACCCAAAGCAAAGGTAAAGCTGATTGTACGATTTACATTAATTCCCATCAATTGAGCTGCGTCGCTATCAACTGATACCGCACGCATAGCTTTCCCCATTTTTGTTTTTTGGACGATCAATTGTAATAAAACCATCAAGAGGACAGAAACTGCTAAAATCATCAATTGAACATTTGTCAAGCTAATTGGTCCCAAGTCAAAGCGGACTGTTTCAATTGCTTGAGGGAAGGCACGAGTATTGGCGCCTACTAGATAAACCATTCCATATTCCAGTAGGAAAGACACCCCGATGGCAGTAATCAATACAGCAATACGTGTGGAGTGTCGTAAAGGACGGTAGGCAAGAAACTCAATCACAACACCAAGTAGCGCGGTCCCTGCCATTGAAATAATTAAAGCTAAAAAGAAATCCATTTGGAAAGAATTAATCAAAAAGTAACCAATAAAGGCACCCATCATGTAAATATCGCCATGGGCGAAGTTGATGAGTTTGATAATTCCATAAACCATGGTATAACCCAAAGCCAAAAGTGCATAAACACTACCCAGAATTAGACCATTCACAAGTTGTTGGAGCATAGCATTCACTCTTTTCTATCGTTATTTTTTAGAAAATTTCATTATTTTCACAAGTTCATAAACACCGAAACAGGGAGTGAGTCAAAGGCTCATTCCCCATTTCAATTCCTATTCTAATGTTATGGTTTTACAACTTCTGCTTCTTCAACTTTACCATTGTTCATGGTCATCATGTAAGCAGTTTTCACTGTATTGTGGTCAGCATCAAAGCTTGTTTGACCAGTTACACCATCAAAATCTTTGGTTTTAGCAAGGTTGTCCTTGATTTCACCTGAGTTTTTAGCACCTTTTGCAGCATTTGCTACTAGGTAAACTGAGTCATAGGCCAAAGCTGAGAATGTTGAAGGCTCTTCGTTGTATTTAGCACGGTATGCTTCAAGGAAAGCTTTAGCTTTTGCAGAAACATCAACAGTAGTTGAGAATCCAGAGATGAAGTAAATGTTTGATGCTCTTTCAGCAGTTGCTTGTTGAACAAATTCTTCACCGTTAAATCCATCACCACCAATGATTGGTTTATCAATTCCCATACCACGAGCTTGGTTTACAATTTTACCAGCTTCTGTGTAGTAACCTGGAACTACGATAGCATCAAACTCTTTCCCTTTCATTTTAGTAAGGGCTGCTTGGAAGTCTGTATCACCTGCTACGAATGTTTCATCTGCTACAATCTCACCCTTATAGGCTTCGCGGAAAGATTTAGCAATACCTTTAGCATAGTCACTAGCGTTGTCAGTATAAAGAACAACCTTCTTAGCATTCAATTTGTTTGTTACATAGTTAGAAATAATCTTCCCTTGGAAGCTATCTTGGAATGTTCCGATAAATAGGTAATCTTGACCTTTAGTCAAACCGTCTTGAGTAGCACTTGGCGAAATCAATGGCACTCCAGCTTTAGTAGCGTTAGCTACAGCTGCAGCAGTTGCACCAGATGTCGCAGGTCCTACAATAGCTGCTACTTTTGATTGGGTAACAAGGTTTGTTGTAACAGAAGCTGCTTCAGCAGTTTCTGACTTGTTGTCTTTGTCCACAACTTCGATTTGTTTTCCATCAATTCCACCTGCAGCGTTGATTTCGTCTACAGCAAGTTGGGCACCTTTTTGTTCAGCTGTACCGTAAGCAGCTACAGCACCTGTCTCTTCAAAGTTAAAACCGATTTTGATTGTTTTTTCGTCTACTGGATTTCCAGTTGTGTTTGACGCTCCTGACTTAACTTCTCCACAGGCAGCAAGAAGAGCAACACTAGCAAGAGCCACAAAAGATAGGGCAAATTTTTTCTTCATTTTTAATCTCCTTATAGTTGTTTCAAAAAATAGTATGTTAAGAATATACCGAATTATCAGAAAATTGTCAATACATTTATTTAATTTTTTAAATGATAACGTTTTCTTCGTTACGATAGAGGTTCCCAACGAAGGGAGTCTCTAGCTCTTGGATATGGCAACGTCTAATTTTCTTGATATATCTTTCCTTACCTAATCTCTCAACTAAGTCATCTAGCTCCCCAGTTGGAACATAGAGCTGCAAGTAACGATGTTTTTTGGAATGGTAACAGATATCACCGTATTCCTGAAGTTTTTTTGCATCTCGGTTATAGTAGAGATAGATGATTAATCCTGATCGATTTGTTTTTTCAAACATGAGGGATCCTCTTTCTAAGAAATCTTCTCCTATTATATCAAAAAAAGCAAACTCCGTCGAGTTTGCTTTCTAGGTTGCTTAGCTTAAAGAATTATTGGCCATGATTTCATCAATAAAGCCATACTCAAGTGTTTCTTGGGCACTCATCCAGTAATCACGTTCTGCATCTGCATGAATTTGCTCGACTGATTTACCAGAGTTATCTGCAAGGATTTGCTCCAAAGTCTTACGAGTTTTGAGCAAGTGCTCTGCAGCGATTGCCATATCGGTTTGTTGGGTACCACCACCTGTACCACCCATTGGTTGGTGAATCATGTACTCCGCATTTGGAAGCATGAAACGTTTGCCTTTTGCGCCACTTGATGCAATGACAGTTCCCATGGATGCAGCCATTCCCATAACGATTGTTTGGACATCTGCCTTGATAAAGTTCATAGTATCAACGATTGCCAAACCAGCTGAAACAGAGCCCCCAGGTGTATTGACATAAAGGTAAATATCTTTTGTGCTGTCTTGGGCATCCAAGAAAAGTAATTGGGCGATAACAGAGTTGGCCATGTTGTCTTCAACTGGACCTGTTAGCATGATGATGCGGTCTTTCAGAAGACGAGAGTAAATGTCATAGGAACGTTCTCCACGGCTTGTTTGTTCAATAACTACAGGAATCATTCATTTCTCCTTTTATGTTGAATTTTCTTAGTCTTACGACTCAATACAGAATTATTATATCTTTTTGGTCAAAAAAGGTCAAATTTTTGCTCTATTCTCTAAACAGAAACAAAAACTCAACCTCCTTTCAAGTCAAAAACGAACTTCTAATTTCAGTATTTACTTTGGGATTTTATTTAGTACCGAACAAGCGGTCTCCAGCATCTCCAAGACCTGGAACGATATAACCGTGTTCGTTCAAGCGTTCATCCAAGGCTGCTGTAAAGATTTCTACATCTGGGTGTGCTTCTTGAAGAGCTTTCACACCTTCTGGAGCAGATACTAGGCAGACAAACTTGATATTTGAAGCGCCACGTTTTTTAAGCGAATCTACTGCCAAGATTGCTGAGCCACCTGTTGCCAACATTGGATCAACGACAAAGATTTGACGTTGGTCAATATCCTCAGGCAATTTCACCAAGTATTCAACTGGTTGAAGGGTTTCTTCATCACGGTACATACCGATATGTCCAACTTTGGCTGCTGGAACCAAGCTCAAGAGGCCATCTACCATCCCGATACCTGCACGCAAGATTGGGACAATCGCCAATTTTTTCCCAGCCAATTGTTTTTGAACGGTCTTTGTGATAGGTGTTTCGATTTCCACATCTTCAAGTGGAAGATCACGAAGTACTTCATATCCCATCAACATCGCAATCTCATCTACTAGTTCACGAAAAGCTTTTGTAGAAGTATCTGTACGTCGCAAGATTGACAATTTGTGTTGAATGAGTGGATGATTAATGACTTCAATTTTTCCCATTTTCTGAGTTCCTTCTTTCAATTTATTCTTCTTATTATATCAAAAAACGGTTTAAAAAGCTTTCTAAACCATTTATTTTTATTAATTTTTAAGTCAAATCTGCCTCTTGAAGAGCTGTCTGAACAGTCTCTAATGGTAAATGGGTCAACTCAGTACCTTTTTCATGATAAAGGTACTGGGCATAGTCATCCATTCGGTACTGGTTGATATAAACCACGCGCTTGCAACCAACTTGTAGCAGTTGTTTGGTGCAGTTCAGACAAGGGAAATGGGTCACATAGGCTGTAAATCCTCTGGGAACCCCTCTCTCAGCCCCTTGGAGAATAGCATTAACCTCGGCGTGAAGGGTTCGAACACAGTGACCTTCAATGACCAGACATTCGTGGTCAATACAGTGCTCCGTTCCTGATACGGAACCATTATAGCCTGTTGAAATGACCTTATTGTCCTTAACGAGGACAGCTCCCACTTTTGCACGTTTGCAGGTTGAACGATTGGCAATCAGTAAAGCCTGGGCTGCAAAGTACTCATCCCAAGCCAGTCTTTTTTCTGTCATAAGTCTTCTCCTTATCCCCTATTTTTTGAAAAATGGCAAGCGTAAATCTGCAATCTTTTCAGCCGGAACCTTCATGCCATCCTTAATCCATTTGAGCAGAACCGATACGATGGCAGAACTCCAAAAGGAATGAAGGTAGCTGCTAACACCTTTTGACTTTCCGTGGTATTTTTCTAGAAATTCCTGCATGGCTTGGATAAAAATCTTTTCCAAATGGTAGTCCAGAGCAAGTTGGATAACCTTGGCTTCTTTCTTGGCTGCGCGGAAAAGGTGTACCCAGACCAGATAAAGGTCTGTTTTGACATCGTAGTGGCTCAACTGTTCCATAATGTTATGGACACTGCGTTTAAAGACGCTTTCCAAAATCTCTTCTTTGGAGTCATAGTTACGATAGAAGGCAGCACGAGAGACGCCCGCCCGTTTGACCAGCTCCGAAATACTGATCTTGGCCAAGTCTTTTTTCTCTAGAAGTTGCAAAAGAGCCGTCTCGATTGCTTCTCTGGTTAAAAAATTGGATTCTTGATTTGATTTTCTGAGATTTTCAAGAGATTTTTCAGATATTTTACGTTCAGGCATAACAATTTCTTTCTACTTGTGACAACAGAGAGGTGGTACTTTTGTTTCAAGGGCTTTCATGATATAATTGTAAAAAAAGACAGAACCTTTGTCAATGTATAAATGACAAAGATGGAGAATTTCTATGACTTGGAAGATTGTAGCTGACTCTGGTTGTGATTATCGTCAACTGGCAACTCCTGCTATTGATACCGAATTTGTGAATGTTCCTTTAACCATTCAAGTAGCTGATCAGGTCTTTATCGATGATACCAATCTTGACATTGACCACATGATGGAAACCATGTATGCGACTTCTGAGGCTTCAAAATCAGCCTGTCCTAGCCCTGATGATTACTTGCGAGCATTTGAAGGTGCTAAGCATATCTTTGTCGTTACCATTACTGGTACTCTTTCAGGTAGCCATAATAGTGCACAGCTCGCTAAGAATATCTATCTTGAAGAACATCCTGACACCCAGATTCATGTGATCGATACATTGTCTGCAGGTGGTGAGGTTGACTTGCTCGTAGAAAAATTAAACGACTTGATTGACCAGGGTTTGTCTTTCGAGGAAATTGTTCAAGCTATTACTGCCTACCAAGAAAAAACGAAGTTGCTCTTTGTCCTCGCTAAGGTCGATAACTTGGTAAAAAATGGCCGTTTGAGTAAGCTTATCGGTACAGTCGTTGGCCTCCTCAACATCCGTATGGTTGGGGAAGCAAGTGAAACTGGAACCCTAGAACTGCTCCAAAAAGCGCGTGGACCAAAAAAATCCCTTCAAGCAGCCTATGAAGAGCTCATCAAGGCTGGCTATGCTGGTGGTCGAATTGTCATGGCTCATCGCAACAATGAAAAATTCTGTCAGCAATTGTCAGAACGCTTGCTGGAAACCTTCCCACAAGCCAATATCAAAATCATTCCTACGTCTGGTCTCTGCAGTTTTTATGCAGAAGATGGCGGTTTGTTGATGGGATATGAAATCAACTAAGATTATAAGCAACAAGAGAGGCCAAGCATCTCTTGTTTTTTGTGGTACAATAGATCTATGAAACATTTTGATACTATTGTCATCGGTGGAGGGCCTGCGGGCATGATGGCTACCATTTCCAGTAGCTTTTATGGTCAGAAAACTCTTCTCATCGAAAAAAATCGGAAACTCGGAAAAAAATTAGCTGGAACAGGCGGGGGACGTTGCAATGTAACCAACAATGGAAGTTTGGACGACCTACTTGCTGGCATCCCTGGAAATGGCCGCTTTCTATACAGTGTCTTCTCCCAGTTTGATAACCATGATATCATCAACTTTTTCACGGAAAACGGTGTTAAACTAAAGGTTGAGGACCACGGTCGTGTCTTTCCTGCTAGCGACAAATCGCGGACTATTATCGAGGCTCTGGAAAAGAAAATCGCTGAGCTAGGGGGACAAGTTCTCGCTCAAACCGAAATTGTTTCGGTTAAAAAGATAGACGACCAGTTTGTTCTTAAGTCCGCAGACCAAACCTTCACTTGTGATAAACTCATAGTCACAACAGGTGGGAAATCCTATCCTTCCACTGGCTCAACTGGTTTTGGTCACGAGATTGCCCGGCATTTTAAGCACACCATTACTGAGCTTGAAGCTGCTGAAAGTCCTTTGTTAACAGATTTTCCGCATAAGGCCTTACAGGGAATTTCCCTAGATGACGTGACCCTAAGCTATGGCAAGCATGTCATCACTCATGATCTACTCTTTACCCACTTTGGTTTGTCAGGCCCTGCTGCCCTACGTATGTCTAGCTTTGTCAAGGGCGGAGAGGTTCTCTCACTCGATGTTTTGCCTCAACTTTCTGAGAAGGACTTGGCTGCATTTCTAGAAGATAATCGGGAAAAATCCTTGAAAAATGCTTTAAAAACCTTGTTGCCAGAACGCTTGGCAGAATTTTTGGTACAAGGATTTCCTGAAAAAGTCAAACAGCTAACTGAAAAAGAACGTGACCAGCTTGTCCAATCTATCAAGGCTCTCAAAATTCCTGTCACTGGTAAAATGTCATTGGCCAAGTCCTTTGTCACCAAAGGAGGCGTCAGTCTTAAGGAAATCAATCCTAAAACCCTTGAAAGTAAGCTGGTACCTGGCCTCCACTTTGCTGGAGAAGTCCTAGACATCAATGCCCACACGGGTGGCTTTAACATCACTTCTGCCCTCTGCACCGGATGGGTGGCAGGAAGTCTGCATTATGATTAAAAATCAAAGGTTATAAAGAATGAATAGAAGAGAAACAGTCGAATTTGTCAATATGTGTATGATTCAAAACGGAGTCGAGGTTCTGGTTCAAGACCGAGTTAGTCCCGACTGGCCTGGTATTACTTTTCCTGGTGGTCATGTTGAACGTGGCGAATCCTTTGTCGATGCTGTCATTCGTGAAGTGAAGGAAGAAACTGGTCTGACCATTTCTAAACCTCAACTCTGTGGTATCAAGGACTGGTACGACGATGAGGATTACCGTTATGTCGTCCTTTTTTACAAGACAGAACACTTTACTGGTGAACTCCAGTCTTCAGACGAAGGAAAGGTATGGTGGGAAGATTATAAAAATCTCTCTCAACTAAAACTTGCCACCGATGATATGTCAGATATGCTTCGTGTATTTGTAGAGGAGGATCTCAGTGAATTCTTTTACTACAAAGACGGTGACGACTGGCTTTATGACTTGAAGTAAAAAATAGGCTAGGAAATTCCTAGCCTATTTATTCTGCATTTGTCTGAACGTAAGTTGCAATGACATCTGATGTGTATTGAGCTGTTCCAGGTCCAAATTTGTCAATGTTTTCCTTAAACTCTGGGTTGTAGACGTAGCCTTTGCCGATATGACCGAATACCTCAATAGAGCAGTCAAATCCATAAGTACGAATAGCTTGCAATAGTTTGTCTGCTTGCTCTTGGTTTTCGGCCGCTGTTGCAGGCAGACCAGCTTGAAGGTTTTGTGCCAAGGCTTGAAAAACTTGGTTGAAGGCGGCTGTAGCCTCATCTTCTCTACCACTTTGGCGCTCGAGAGCCTGGCCCATGACTTCTTGACCATACTTCTCTACCGCCTCTTGGTGGTATTTTTGATTGTCTTGATAGCTAAATCCAGTGAATTTTTCCTCAATCGTCATTTTTCTTTCTCCTTTTTGTTCTTGAATGGTTTTTTGCAAGGTGGAAATCAAGGTATCCAGATGTTGCCTTTCTTGGGTCAGATAGTCCAACTGTCTGGTCAAATGGGGCAATAAATCTGTCCTTTCTTCCTTTAACAGCTCTGCTATTTTTTCTAAAGAAAAACCTAGATATTTATAATACAGAATAACCTGAAGGCGTTCCAAATCCTCCTGACTGTAGGTTCGATAGCCGTTTTCCGACTTTAAGGGAACCAAGATCCCTATCTTATCGTAGTGATGCAGGGTCTTGACAGAGACACCTGAAAGCTGCGCAGCTTCTTTTATATGGTACATGATTTCCTCCTTACAAGAAATAGTATAACCCCTCCCCTTAGGTCAGAGTCAAGCGTTTTTGAGAAAAATTTTTAACTTTTTGAGAACGGTGTGAAAACTTGAAAATGGTTTTCTTGACAGACCTTTGAAAACATGATAGGATAGTCAAGTCTATCAATCAAACAGAAGGCTCATAAAGAGCCATTGAGAGAGGGCTATTTGACAACTCAAGTAGCCTTTTCTTATTTTAAAAACAAGATTGGAGTTTCAACTATGTCAGAAAAATCGCAATGGGGCTCAAAGCTTGGCTTTATTCTAGCATCTGCTGGTTCAGCCATCGGACTTGGAGCCGTTTGGAAATTTCCCTACATGACTGCCGCTAATGGCGGGGGAGGCTTTTTACTGGTCTTTCTCATTTCCACCATTTTAATCGGTTTCCCGCTCCTGCTGGCTGAATTTGCCCTTGGCCGTAGTGCTGGCGTTTCCGCTATCAAAACCTTTGGAAAACTAGGCAAGAATAACAAGTACAACTTTATCGGTTGGATTGGTGCCTTTGCCCTCTTTATCCTCCTCTCCTTTTACAGTGTTATTGGAGGATGGATTTTAGTCTATCTAGGCATTGAGTTTGGAAAATTGTTCCAACTCAGCGGAACGGGTGATTACGCTCAGTTATTTACTTCAATCATCTCAAACCCAGCCATTGCCCTTGGCGCACAAGCTGCCTTTATCTTGTTGAATATCTTTATTGTATCACGTGGGGTTCAAAAAGGGATTGAAAGAGCCTCAAAAGTCATGATGCCGCTACTCTTTATCATCTTTGTCGTCATCATCGGGCGCTCTCTCAGCTTGCCAAATGCCATGGAAGGCGTTCTTTATTTCCTCAAACCAGACTTCTCAAAACTGACCAGTGCTGGTCTCCTCTATGCTCTGGGACAATCTTTCTTTGCCCTCTCACTAGGGGTGACAGCCATGCTGACCTATGCTTCCTACTTGGACAAGAAAACCAATCTGGTCCAATCAGGGATTTCCATCGTAGCCATGAATATCTCTGTGTCCATCATGGCAGGTCTAGCCATTTTTCCTGCTATGTCAGCCTTCAACATCCAATCCGAGGGTGGACCAAGCCTGCTCTTTATCGTCTTGCCTCAACTCTTTGACAAGATGCCTTTTGGAACCATTTTCTACATCCTCTTCCTCTTGCTCTTCCTTTTTGCGACAGTCACTTCATCTGTCGTGATGCTGGAAATCAATGTGGGAAATATCACCAATCAGAATAACAGCAAACGGGCCAAATGGAGTGCCATCTTAGGAATCTTGACCTTTGTTTTTGGAATTCCTTCAGCCCTATCTTACGGTGTTATGGCGGATGTTCATATTTTGGGTAAAACCTTCTTTGATGCCATGGATTTCTTGGTTTCCAATCTCCTCATGCCATTTGGCGCTCTTTGCCTTTCTCTCTTTACAGGCTATATCTTTAAGAAGGCCCTTGCTATGGAGGAACTCCATCTTGATGAAAGAGCATGGAAACAGGGACTTTTCCAAGTCTGGCTCTTCCTCCTTCGTTTCATCATTCCAATTATCATCATTGTGGTCTTTATCGCCCAATTTATGTAAGCAAAAAGGACTTGAGTAGTGAACTCAGGCCCTTTCTTTTTTTATGGATGACTAACAATCAATTCCAAACCTTGCCCTTCTAGGGTCCAAGTTTCAACATCACTTGGTAGGATAAAGTGGCTACCTTTTTGGATTGGATAATCTTTTCCATCTACAATCAGTTTCCCTTGGCCAGCTAAGACACTCAACAAGCTGTAGTCAGCTGTCTTTTCAAAATCAACTTTTCCAGTGATTTCCCACTTGTAAACGGCAAAGAATTCATTGGATACAAGTAGAGTGGAACGTAAATCATCAGCTTTGATAGTTACAGGACGGCTATTGGCAGGCTCTCCAATGTTTAAAACATCAATAGATTTTTCAAGGTGAAGTTCACGCAAGTTGCCGTTGTCATCCTTACGGTCAAAGTCATAGACACGATAGGTTGTATCACTAGACTGTTGGGTTTCAAGAATCAAGATTCCCGCCCCGATAGCGTGCATGGTTCCACTTGGTACATAGAAGAAATCTCCAGCCTTAACAGGGACTTTTGTTAATAGACCATCCCAGTCTTTAGCTTCGATTTGCTGACGGAGTTCTTCTTTTGACTTGGCATTGTGGCCATAGATAATCTCTGATCCTTCATCTGCAGCGATGATATACCAGCATTCTGTTTTTCCAAGTTCGCCTTCGTGTTCTAGTCCATAAGCATCGTCTGGATGCACTTGGACACTGAGCCAGTCATTGGCATCGAGAATTTTAGTTAAGAGAGGAAATACTGGTTCTGGACGGTTGCCAAACAACTCACGGTGTTCCGCATACAAAGTAGCAAGGTCTGTTCCCTCAAAGCGACCATTAGCTACCTTAGAAACTCCATTTGGGTGAGCTGAGATAGCCCAGTATTCCCCGATTTTTTCACTTGGAATATCGTAACCAAACTCATCACGTAGCTTGGTACCACCCCAGATTTTTTCTTGCATAACTGATTGTAAAAATAATGGTTCTGACATCTTATTCTCCTGTCTGTTTTTCTCACTTCATTATAGCAAAAAGCCAGGTCTAATTGAACTCTTTTTTACATCTTATAAAGTAGAGAGAAGATTTTATAAAAATAGTAACGAAATAATCTTTTACTTTATGGAGGAACCTCTAAAGCAGCACTCAGATAGCTCGCTGTCAACGGCTGTTTTCCTCAACTCTCATTAGACTTCCTTTACTTGAGAATCTATTTTTATGTACAAAAAAAGACTGAAACTAGTCTTTTTTTAAAATCAAAGCTGTGATAGCCGTTACTAGGCCAAAAACGATACCCGGTGCATTAGCAGCCGCAAGGGGAATATCTCTTTCTTTCTTGAAAAGACCGTAATAAACCCATAGACTACAGTTGATGGCTGCGACTAAGGGTTGGATGAAATTCCCTTTTTGACCAGCCAAGTTGTTCATGATTTGTGGGAAGTAAGAGACATACATCATAACGGACATAAAGGTCGCTACCCAACCCAAAATTTTCATTTGTTTTTCAGACATTTTCAAAACCTCTTTCATTTTTATGAATCATATTTTATAATCTTTTTTCAATACAATCAAGACTTTGTAGCTTTTGTTATGAAGATGTAAACTATCACAATCTTGTGATAAAAAAAAGACCGGATTGCTCCGATCTTTTTAAGTTCCGCTCTAAGAATGTTTAAATTTTTAGATAAAAAATTTGATAATAGAATTACCTACTTCATACGATAAAAATCAATCACTAAACCAGCAGGTCCTCTAACTAATAAGGACTCTGTTCCCCAATCAGGTTGAACATTAAAACTATCATACAGTCATTCATAAAAACAGTATCTTTTAATCCTTTTCTTCACGAACATAATTGTAGATAGTAATACATACAGATAAAAAACTAAAAAGACAGATCATCTGTATGATGATTTTTACAGGTTGACGAAGTAAACCAAACTGAGTTAGGATAACAAAAAGAGAGGAGCCCGCTATCATTACCTGAAAAAAGATAAGCGTCAAACTAAATCGATTTTTCATTTCTGCTCCTTTCTTACCACTATCACTTCATCTAAACGCTCATAAACGCTTTTATCATGAGTTGCAATGATAATAATACGTTTTTCATTTTGTAACCCAAGAATCAAATCAATAATCTCTCGGCTATTTTTTTCATCCAACGAAGCCGTAGGTTCATCCGCAAGTACAATTGGAGAATCCTTTAGCATGACTTTAGCTATGGCAACACGTTGGGCTTCCCCACCAGATAAAGAATAAATTTTCCGATTCAAATCGAGCTGGAGATGAACCTTTTTTAATGCTTCACACATTTGTTCCACTTTATCTTTTCTGGAAAGTTTCTTGCCAATAAAAGCCAATTCCAAATTATCTTTAATACTCCTGTTTTCAATTGATCCATAATTTTGAAAAAGATAGCTAACAAAATCTTTAAAATAAGTTTTTTCCTTTATCTTTCTAAGGTCAATGCCATTTATTTCTACTGTACCATTTTGAGCTGTTTCTAGCTTTCCAATGATATTTAACAAAGTTGTCTTACCAGCACCTGATTCTCCTATCAAGGCATAAGATTTCCCCTCACAAAACTGATAAGAGTAATCACGAAGAACAACATGCCCATCAAATGTCTTTTGAATATCTCTTAACTCAATCATATTACCCTCCTTTCAGATATAAGATACTACTTGTTTGGTGTTGCCTTAATTGAAAGAAAAAGAGTGCGAGAAAACCAACAGCCATAAAAATAGGAAATAGCGTAACCAAGATTGGGAGATGTAAGAAAGTAGCCAAACCTGCTAATAAAAAGTAACCACACATCAAGGTAAGCAAGTAAAAATGATGAATCACAATAAGAGATTTTCCTGCTAAACGTTCAATAAAATAAGTCTTACGCCCTTGATAAAAATAAAGTGTATTTAACAGAATCATCAACAGGACGGAAGTAGCTAGGCTAATGCACGACGCAATCAAGAGTAACAATCTTTCCACTGTCACCTGTTGGATTTTTGACTCAAAAGAATAAAGACCATTAGTAAAGCTTCCGATATGTGCTGTCATTTTATACTGTTTTATAATTTCCCTGACTTGCTCAGGATGGTCAAAAACATAGTTTGATATATCAAATCCTGCAACTCCTTGTCTTTCATAAGCAGATCCATACACGATAATAATCGGATCGTGAACAAAACTATCTCGATTAACTAAGTAATGTACAGAAGTAAAAATCGGATAGATAAAGAGGTTTTCTCCTCCCTCATAAGTCGCAACTTCCACTCTTTCATCTGGATGATTTTTCCTAATTGGTGCATTATCGGGTGCAAATCCCTTTTGAACAAACCGAGACCAAAGCTTTTTCAAATCCTCAATCTTATTTTCCTTACTCTTTGGAATTAAAATCAAACGATCAAAGTCTCCCATTTGTTCAAAGAAAGCTTGTCCTTCTGTGTTTAGTTGAAGACCACTTTGCTTAATGAACTTTCGATTAACTTTTAGTTGATTTGAAATATTTTCAGAAGTTGGATAATCAGAGTTTTTCTGAGAATTACTAGACATAGCAATATAATCTAAAGTAGTTCCAATGTATAGTGGCTCAGTTTTTGAGACTAAGTCACCGTAAAATGCCTGTACTCTTTCTTTATCAACTTTCTCCTCTCCTGTATCAAGACCATGAGTCGCAAAATAGCTAGGATATTGTGTCCACGCTTGCTTCCCTTCTTCCAAAGTTCTCACTTTTCTAGTCATATCCACCACCCCATAAATGCTGTACATAACCGTTAGGAGTGAAAAAATCTGTGTTACAATAACCAAAACAAAAATCAAATGCAAGGGAGCTTTCCCCTTAAGGGATAGGTTCATCGGTTGTCTCTGTAAGATATGATAAAACAGATTGGAGGCAAAAAAGTTTAGAAAAAGTAGAATGACTAACCAAGCTAGTAAGGGAAATCCAATCAATTCTATAGCAAGTAATGTAGCATTTCTTTGTAAAATAAGTATAAGAATAGCTAGTACAAATACAATGCTAGCACTCCCTACTAAAAAAAGACTCTCTTTCCAAATTCCCCTAAGGGCAATCTGATACTTACCTAATCCTGATATTCTCTTGATACTGACCGATCGAATATTAACAATATAGTCCGCAACCAGGAGTGTAAGAAAAGAAATTAGAAAAACAAAGGCTATCATAATAGCTTGTGGATAGACTAAGAGAAATTTTAAGAGGGTGAGTCCAGAATTTGCTTCCACAGCATTCGCTTGATGTCCCTTTTCAATCAATCTGCCTGCCAAATCTTGAGCGCTTAGATTTCCTTTGACAATAATATAAAGAGTATTATATGAAGCATTTTGAATAAGTCCTTGGTTTTCTTGTAAGGGTAAATCTTTTGGTAGTTCTCCTCCAATAGGAATGTAAGTGTTTTCCACCTCACCTCTCTCATTTTCTTTAACATCTACTATTCTCCTCGCCAGAACAGTTCCAGTATCTTCTGCAATTTTCTGTAAATCCGTAGCAATGGAACTAGTCGAACTCACAACATCAACTTTCTGACTATAACCTCCCAACAATTCACTCTTATAGTGGTAAACAAAGAGAAGACCGACAAGGGTTATCAAGACAAAGGAAGAACATGCTAATATTTTTTTTAATAAACCATACATAGATGACTCCTTTTATACGAAAAAAGAGGGGAAGTCAACTCCCCTCCCTACTCACTAATCAATACCAATTAAGACTCTAATAAGATAAATGCTTTAAAAACGCATTATTTCCTCCTTCCTAATTTATTTAAAGCACTCACTCCACCTATATTTATGTTCATTATAGCGCAACAAGAAAGCGCTGTCAATCATTTGTGTGCTAAAAACCGTTATAAAAAGACCGGATTGCTCCGATCTTTTAATAATTCGCATTCTCAATTTCTGTTTTAAAAATAGCTAAGGTTAACGTCAAATGACTACGCGCCCTATTTCATACGATAAAAATCAATCACTAAACCAGCAGGGCCTTTAACTAGTAGCGATTCCGTTCCCCAATCGGTTACAGCTGGTCCGTGTAAAATCTCGACACCAAGCTCTTTCAACCGTTGGTAGTTCTGGTCTACATCCTCAACCTCGATATGAAGAATGATTCCTGACTGAAAGTTTTCCAAAGAAATCAGATGATTTTGAGACAACATGAGACAATGACTGCCTATCGTGAACTGAGCAAAACTGTCATCAACATAATCGGACTTTTTATCCAAAATACGCTCCAAGTCAGCACAGACTTGAGGAACTTCTGAAACGATGATATCTAATTGATTTAAATTCATTTACTATCCTCCATAAAAAGACCGGATTGCTCCGATCTTTTCAAGTTAGACTCTTGAAAATCAAAGAATAAAATCTACAAAGTTTACATTTGATTTTCGACGAGAGGAATTATTTGATTGCGCGTGATTGCAATCCTTCTTCTTCCAAGAAGAGGCGGAATGGTACGAGTTCTTCTGCTTCGTATTTTTCCTTGAAGGCTTTGATTGCTTCTTCTGAGTGTTGTTTTGGATCGAGTTCAAGTACTTCTACTGGAAGTGGACGGTGTTGAGAGATGCGAGCATCGATCACAACAGTTTTACCTTCTTTGTTCAATTTAACAGCTTCTGCAACAACTGCATCGATATCTTCGATACGGTCAACTGTAAATCCTACAGCACCTTGAGCTTCAGCGATTTTCGCGTAGTCCGCGTTAGGGAAGTCACAACCAAACAAGTGTTTGTTTGTGTCTTCGTATTTGTCCTTGATGAAGGCATATTTACCATTTGAGAAGACAACGTTGATAACTGGAAGGTCGTATTGAACGTTTGTGATCACGTCTGGGTAGCACATGTTGAATGCACCGTCACCCATGATGTTCCATACTTGGCGATCTGGATTGTCTTTCTTAGCAGCGATACCACCAGGAAGGGCAATACCCATTGTCGCAAAGAGTGGAGATGTACGCCACATGTTCTTAGGTGTCATGTGAAGGTGACGAGTAGATGTTTGAGTAGTGTCACCTACGTCGATTGAGTAGATAGCGTCTTGATCAGCATGTTTGTTGATTGCATTGTAAACTTGGTACAATTGCAATTCACCCTCAGTTTTACCTTCGAGTTTGTTCATGTAATCACGCCAGTTTTGGTTGTTCTTAACGTTTGCACGCCACCATGGAGTAGATTCTACTGGGTTTACTTTGTCAAGGATTGCTTTCGCTGCTTGACCTGCATCACCAAGGATAGAAGCGTCAAGGGCATGACGTTTACCAAGTTTGTAAGGGTCGATATCGACTTGGATGAATTTTTCAGTGTTCTTGAAGGCTTCGTAAACTTCAGCAAATGGGAAGTTTGAACCAAGGAAAAGAACTGTGTCTGCTTCAAAGACCACTTCGTTGGCTGGTTTCCAACCAACACGATAAGCAGAACCTGTCAAACCTTCGTAGTTCCATTCAAAGGCTTCAAAGTTTTTACCAGTTGTGATGATTGGTGCTTTGATTTTACGTGACAATTCAGTAATGACTTCACCAGCTTTAACACCACCGTAACCAGCATAAATAACTGGACGTTCAGCATTGTTCAAGATTTCAACTGCTTTGTCAATTTCAACTTCGTTCAAAGCAGGAGCGATGAATGAACGTTCGTATGAACCTGAACCGTAGTATGAGTTTTCATCGATTTCTTGGAAACCGAAGTTTACTGGGATTTCAACAACAGCTGGACCTTTTTTAGAAACTGCAGCACGGCAAGCTTCGTCGATTACTTTTGGCAATTGCTCAGCGTAAGCTACACGTTTGTTGTAGACAGCGATACCATTGTACATTGGGTTTTGGTTCAATTCTTGGAAGGCATCCATGTTGAGTTCGTTAACAGGACGTGATCCAAGGATAGCAAGGAATGGAGTGTTATCCATAGCTGCATCGTAAACACCGTTAATCAAGTGAGTCGCACCTGGACCACCTGAACCAACTGCAACCCCGATTGAGCCGCCGAATTTAGCTTGCATAACCGCTGCAAGAGCACCTGTTTCTTCGTGGCGAACTTGCAAGAAGCGGATATCTTTGTCTTCAGCCAAAGCGTCCATCAATGAGCTGAGTGTTCCTGATGGGATACCGTAGATGGTGTCTACGCCCCATGTTTTCAATACGTTGAGCATTGCTGCTGATGCAGTAATTTTCCCTTGAGTCATTATAACTCTCCTTCAAATATTTTTAAAATTTGATTCATCCGTTTTCATATACTAATTGGAAACGTTTCAGCAAATTTTTACTCTACTACTTTACCACATTTGTTTTTGGTCTCCTAAGAATGTGCTCAGAAGTTTTTATTCTCTATTACAGTACAGTTTGAAAACGTTTTATATAACTGTTTTATAATAAAAAGCGAGCAAGCTCGCTTTTAGTCTATTTTACTAAAGTTTAGCATGAGTGAACTGGTTAAAACAGATACAGAACTAAAGGCCATGGCTAGACCAGCCAGTTCTGGATTGAGAACGAGACCAATTCCTGAAAAGACTCCTGCTGCAATCGGAATTCCGGCGACATTGTAGATAAAGGCCCAAAAGAGGTTGAGCAGAATTCGATTGAAGGTTTTCTTGCTCATGTCAAAGGCACGAACCACTCCTAGGAGGTTATTAGTTGTCAACACCAAATCTGCTGACTCGATGGCAATATCTGTTCCAGCTCCCATAGCAATCCCCACATCTGCTACACTGAGGGCAGGAGCGTCATTGATACCATCACCAACAAAGGCTACTTTTCCAGCTGATTGTAGTTTATGGATTTCATGGGCTTTTTCTTCTGGCAAGACACCTGCAATGACCTCTTCGATTCCAATCTGATCGGCAATAGCACGCGCCACGCCAGCATTATCCCCTGTCAGCATCACTGTTCGGAGACCACGATTTTTCAGCTGATTGATGGCGAGCTTGGCATTTTCTTTGGGAATATCTTGTAGGGCAAGTAAGCCTTTAATTTCATTGTCAACAGCCAAGTACACAACTGTCTTAGCTTCTTTTTCCAGTTCTTCTAGTTTTTCCTGATAAGCACTAGAAATATCCATTCCATCTAGCATTTTAGCATTTCCAAGCAAAACTTGTTTTCCATTGATTTGCCCTGAAACACCTTTTCCGTGCAAGGCTTGGAAATTTTCCACAGTGTGAAGCTCAAGTCCAGTTTCAGTCGCTCGCTTGACAATGGCCTCAGCCAGTGGGTGTTGAGAGGCTTCTTCTAAAGAAGCTGCCAATCCAAGCACTTCTACTTCGTCGCCGATGATATCTGTGACCACCGGTTTCCCTTCCGTCAAAGTTCCTGTCTTATCAAAAACAATAGTTTGGACTTTCTGGATTTCCTGTAGAACCGTTCCATTTTTGAGGAGAACTCCCATCTTGGCACTGCGACCTGTCCCCACCATAAGGGCTGTCGGTGTTGCAAGTCCTAGTGCACAAGGACAGGCAATAATCAAAACTGCTACTCCATAAAGAAGAGAAGTCACAAAGCTATCTCCAAGTAAAACAAACCAGACCCAAAAAGTAAGAAGTCCTAAAATGACAACTGCTGGGACAAAAATTCCTGAAATCTTATCCGTCAAATCCTGAATCGGTGCACGGCTGGTCTGGGCTTTCTTCACAAAGTCCACAATCTGAGCCAAGACAGTCTCTGAACCAACTTTTTCTGCTTTAAAAACCAGTGTTCCACTATTATTGATAGTGGAGCCAATCACAGTATCTCCAACTGTTTTGTCTACCGGCAGGCTCTCACCTGTCACCATGGATTCATCAATACTGGAGACACCTTCGACAACAACACCATCAACCGCGATCTTTTCACCGGGACGCACTCGAATCAGGTCACCTACCTTGACTTGCTCCAAGGGAACTTGAACATAGCGATCATCACGCAATACTTCTGCTGTTTTAGCTTGCAAGTCTAGTAATTTCTCTACAGCTTGAGAAGTGTTTTTTCGCATTTTTTCCTCAAAAACGGCTCCCAAAAGAACGAAGAAGAGGATAAATCCAGCACTTTCAAAGTAAACAGGGAGCCCAGCAAAGAGGGCTACTAGACTATAAAGATAGGCCACTAGAGTTCCCAGTGCCACCAAGGTATCCATGTTGGCATTGTGCTTTTTAAAGCTGGCCCAAGCACTCTGGATATAAGGACCACCTGCTACCAGCATAATAGGCGTTGTGGCTAAAAAGGTGCCCCAATGCATGACTGGATGACTAATAGTCCCTGTCAACATCCCAATCATGAGAAAAACAAGAGGCAGGGTAAAGATGCTAGTAATCCAAAAACGTTGCAAAAGTGACAAAGATTTTCGCGTCTTCTCAACTACAGTATAGCTCCCCTTTTGCATCTTCATGCCACATGAAAATTCATGTTGGCCTAACTCTTGAGGTGTAAAACGAATTGTCTTCTCTTCATCCACACCGATTGGTTCTAGAATTCCTTCTGCTTCAAAAAGAATTTCCTTGTAACAGTTTGAAGGTGTGGCACGATGAAAAGTTATCTCAGCTGGAATTCCTTTTTGAAGCTGGATATGGGCAGGATGATAGCCTTTTCCAGCTGTGATACGGATTTTTTGAATGCCATTTTCTAGGCTTGCTTTCACAATTTCAGTCATCATTTCCTCCTACTCTACAATCATCTTGCCGTGCATCATGTTCATACCACAAGCAAAGCCAAATTCTCCAGCCTGCTCAGGCGTGATTTCCACTACATACTCTTCACCCATTGGCAAATCCGCATGCACTCCAAAGTCTGGGAAGACAATCTGATCCAGACAGGGCGACGGGTCTTTGCGATCAAAGACAATGCGGGCTGGCACTGATTTCTTGAGGATAATCAACTCTGGCGTATAGCCCCCCATGACTTCCACTCGAATCTCTTGGTAGCCCTTTTTTTGCTGGGCTCTCTTAGCATCTTCTTGCGGTTTTTTGAAAAACCAAAAGAGGATAAAAGCAATCATTCCTAAAACAACAATAGATACAAATAGATTTAACATAGCGTCTCCTTTACATACAATTACATCTTACTTCTGTTACAGCGCTTGATTTCTTCTTAGAAATCACTTCTTCCAAGCCTTCCAAGTCAGCCAGAGTAAAATCACATTCAGCAATCAAATCAGCCAACAAGTTCTTAATCCTACGGGAACAAACCTTGTCTTTGATATCTTGGACAAGCAAGTCTCGACTCTGGTCCAGAGTTAAAAGGGCTGAATAGACAAAGAACTTGCCTTCTTTTTTCCTTGTCAGACACTCTTTCTCAACCAAACGAGCCAAAAGAGTTTGAATGGTCGACTTGGACCAGTCGAACCGCTCCGCCAGAACCCTGATCAAATCCGTACTGGTCTGCTCTCCTTGCATCCAAATAATCTTCATGACCTGCCATTCTGCATCTGAAATCTGCATAATCACACCTCCTAAATCTACATTTGTCGATTACAGTTATTAGTATACTCTCAAAATCTACATTTGTCAACTATAATTTTTATTATTTTTTCGAAAAATAGAATTCTAATCCTGTAACGAGAGATTTGCAGTCAAATTTCACTATATAAACTATAAAAATATGCTATACTGTAGAAAAAAGAAAACAACCACTAGGGGTGCGTAAAGCTGAGATTAACGACTGTTATATCCCTTTGACTCAATCTAGGTAATGCTAGCTGATGGAAGTGGAAATGATAATGAGGACTAGCTAGTCTTCTATTGCTTTCCTCAAACAGACTAGCTTGTTCTTGAGAATACAAACTTCAGTTGGTTGGGAGGTTTTAGATGACTTATTTACCCGTTGCTCTAACCATTGCAGGAACTGACCCTAGTGGCGGTGCTGGCATTATGGCTGATTTGAAGTCATTCCAAGCGAGAGATGTCTATGGAATGGCCGTTGTCACCAGCCTTGTCGCTCAAAATACCAGAGGTGTTCAATTAATCGAGCACGTCTCCAACCAAATGCTGGAAGCTCAATTGGAGAGTGTCTTTTCGGATATCAAACCTCAGGCTGTGAAAACTGGTATGTTGGCAACTACTGAGATCATGGAGATCATCCAACCCTACCTTAAAAAGCTGGACTGTCCCTATGTGCTGGACCCTGTTATGGTCGCTACGAGTGGGGACACCCTGATTGATACCAGTGCGAGAAGCTTCCTAAAAACAAACCTACTTCCCCTTGCAACCATTATCACTCCCAATCTTCCTGAAGCAGAAGAGATTGTTGGTTTTTCAATCCATGATCCAGAAGACATGCAGCGTGCTGGTCGCCTGATTTTAAAAGAATTTGGTCCTCAGTCTGTAGTTATCAAAGGTGGTCATCTTGAAGGCGGTGCCAAGGATTTCCTCTTTACCAAGGAGGAGCAATTTGTCTGGGAAAGTCCTCGAATTCAAACCTGTCACACCCATGGTACTGGATGTACCTTTGCTGCAGTGATTACGGCTGAACTAGCCAAGGGGAAAACCCTTTATCAGGCAGTTGATAAGGCCAAGGCCTTTATCACAAAAGCTATTCAAGACGCCCCTCAACTCGGTCACGGTTCTGGACCAGTCAACCATACAAGCTTTAAAGATTAAGAAAAACTCTCTAGTTCCCACTTTAAGGGAATTAGAGAGTTTTTAATTAGGAAATAATGTCATCCAGCTTTGTTAAAAATGCTTGCGTTTTTGCCTCTATATCTTCTGCCTGCATCAAATCACGTACTACAGCTACACCAGCTATACCAGTTGCAGCAAGTTGGTCAATATTCTCTGATGTCAATCCTCCGATAGCAACTACTGGAATGGCGACCGTTTGGCAAATGGTTTTCAAGGTTGAAATCAGGGTGATAGGTGCATTTTCTTTGGTCCTAGTTGGGAAAATGGCTCCTGTTCCCAAGTAATCCGCACCTCCTTCTTCTGCTTCGAGGGCTCTTTTTACTGTTTTAGCTGTGACACCGAGGATTTTTTTAGGTCCCAAGACTTTGCGGGCAACCGAAACTGGTAGTTCATCGTCGCCTATATGCAACCCAGCAGCATCAACCGCGAGACAAACATCCAAACGATCATCGATAATCAAGGGTACTTGATAGGCATCTGTTATTTCCTTGACTTGTTTTGCCAGCTGATAGTATTGGTTGGTAGTGAGATTTTTTTCTCGTAGCTGGATGATGGTAACACCTGAACGGCAGGCTGTCTCAACTTTTTCAAGAAAGCTTTCCAAGGAATCTTGGTAGCGATTGGTGACCAGATATAGTCTGAGTGCTTTTCTATTCATAAATATCTCCTTTGATGGCTTCTAGCCAATCTTCATCTCTTTTTAGGAGAGAGAGTTGATTGAGAACTTGGTAACGAAAATCTTCCAATCCCATTCCTTGAACAATTATTCTCTCAGCAGCGATATTGAGATAAGAAACTGCTAGGCAAGAAGCTTCAAATGCAGTCTTTCCTTGGCTGAGAAAAACAGCTGTCAAGGCTCCAACCAAGTCTCCTGTCCCTGTTATCCAGTCTAATTCTGCACAGCCATTTCCCAATACAGCAACTTGATTTTCTGAAACGATGAGATCCTTGGGACCCGTGACTAAGAATGACATACCAGGATAAAGCTGACACCAGTCTTTCAAGATTTGAAGCAAATCCTCAGTTTCTTGATCTTTAGCACTAGCATCGACCCCGACTCCGTGGTGCTTTAAACCAACAAGACTTCGAATTTCCGATATGTTTCCTTTAAGGACTGTGGGCTTGTATCCTAAAAGATCTCTGACTAGTCCCTTACGAATGGGGGAAGCCGCAACTCCAACCGCATCTACTACCATTGGGAGACAAGCTTGGTCTGCATAAGAAGCAGCCATGCGGATTGCTTTCTCCTTCTCAACTGACAAATGCCCCAGATTGATGAAGAGAGCTTGGCTTTGTTTGGTAAAATCAAGGACCTCACGGGGATCATCTGCCATGACAGGTTTAGATCCCAGAGCCAAAATGCCATTGGCCAGCATCTCACAAGAAATCTCATTGGTGATGCAGTGAATCAAGGAACTGGTTGCCAGAGGGAAAGGATTTGTCAATTTCTGCATCATTCTATCCTTTCTCCAAAGAAATATCCCTGCACTTTTTTAAAGAATTCCTGCTTGATTAAAAACCGAAAGGCGAGGAAAGCTATGGCTGTACCGATCAAGGTTGCTCCAAAAAATCGAGGAGTGTAGATAAACCAGCTAAGCTTGGCCGCAGATCCTGTAAAAAGAACCATGACAGGATAGGAAACAATGGAACCGATAATACCTGTTCCCAAGATTTCTCCTAGGGCAGAATAGTGAAATTTTCGACCATACTTATAAAAGAGACCTGCAAGGAGGGCTCCAAAAGTCGCTCCTGTGAGGGCCAAAGGAGGAATCCCCTGAGTTGACATACGGATAAAGGCTGTCACTGTAGCCATGACCAAGGCATAAACAGGTCCCATCAAGATCCCTGCAAGGATATTGACTACACTAGACATCGGTGCCATTCCCTCAATTCGAAAGATGGGTGTAAGAACTACGTCTAGGGCAATCATCATAGATAAAATGGTTAATTTGTGAACTTGTAGTTGGTGGTTTCTCATTTTCTATTTCTTCTCTTTTTCTAAGGACTGCAAATCACTCGTCCAGGTTTGATGTTGGTAAGCCATCTCCCAAAACTTAGCTTCCATGTGGACACTTCGGTGGAAGGCCTCTAGCATTTTTTGTTTGTCTGTCTCGTCACTTTCGCGATAGAGCTGATTGACCAGGGCTTCTTCCTCTTTAATCTGCTGTTCTAACTCATCGGTGATATAGGTCTCAATCCACTGCTGATAAAGAGGATTCGGGGATGGTTTGCGATTAAGTGCCTTGCCCAAATCATGGTATAACCACGGACATGGGAGCAAACTAGCAAAAGCAATGCCCAAGTTTGGCTCTGCAAATTGTCGATAAATATGAGAAATGTAATGATAACAGGTTGGAGCAATCGGTTGCTCCTCCATTTCCTGGTCACTGATTCCCAATTCCTTGAAAAATTGTTGACGGATAAATAATTCACCCTCCACTAGACTCTGAGCATTTTGTTTCAAGAGTCTTTTCATCTCTTGGTTTGAAGTCTTATCAGCCAAGAGGTGATAGGCTTCTGAAAAAGACTTCAGATAGTAGGCATCCTGAATCAGGTAATAGCGGAAAATTGCAGGTTCTAAATTTCCCTCTTGTAACTGTAATACAAATGGGTGATGAAAGGAAGCCTGCCAAGCTTCCTTGGATAATTCCATCGCAATATCTGTGAATTCCATAATAACTCCTTTATAGAAATAAACTGGTTTGAAGCAATAAAAAGAAAAGTAGGTAAATCAATGTTGTCCTTTGAGGAATATAAAAGGTTCGATAGTTATTCTCCAACTGTGCATGCTCGTCATACCCATGCGCAGATAGAGCTCTCAGGTAGAGATGGCGCCACCTAAAGACTGTCATCAGAACCTTACTGTAAATCAGGGGAGACCAAACATGCAATTCTTGACCACGTAGTAGGCAAGCTTCCTTGAGAGACTTGATTTCCTGCTGAATGAGTGGAAAGGAATTGAATACCACAATTAAGGCATAAGCCCAAGAACGCGATAACCCCTTTTGAGCCAAGTACAATAAAAGCTCTTTTAAGGAAATACTGGAAACAAAGACAAGGCCGATACAAACCGTCACAAAAGCTCTCGTCCCAAGTATCACTGCCTGCGAAGCATCCCCATGTAACTGAACTGCCCAATAGTTAGCGACAGATGGCAAAATGGCGAGCATGATCATCCAAGCCAATATTTTAAATCGACGGTAATAGAGTAAAAAGAATATGCAAAATGCGACTACCGAAAGATTAAGACTAATCGAAGGAATGAAAGATGTTTCCAAGGATAAAATTAGAAAGAAGAAACTGATAACCGGTGTCTTGGTTGCTACTTTGATCATACTACCTCACCTCCCCTAGAGCATCATTTTTCAGAGATGGGAGAGGTTTGCTGATGGTCACTTCTTGAAGATGACTGAGGCCCTCACTAGTCATCTTTGTCCAATAATCAACCACAGAAATCAAAGGATCTAAACGATGGCTAATGATCAAAAAACTTCTTCCCTGATTTCTATCCTCCAACATCCACTGACAAAAGTAGTCGCAGGCTCTATCATCCAAACCAGCAAATGGCTCATCTAGCAAGATCACAGAAGCCTTGCTGGTCAAGATGGTCAATAGCTGAAGAATCTTTTGCTGGCCACCACTTAATTGATAGGGACTCTTATCGAGTGCCTGCTCCAAATTAAAAAATTGTAAAGCTCGGAGAATTCGCTGATTTCTTTCAGAGTCTGGACTATCTAATTGTAGTTCCTCTCTCAGACTGCCTCGGATAAACTGCTTCTCAGCTTCCTGAACAACACCCGTCAGATCACGATACAAACTCTTTTTCTTTTTCAGGATTGTCCCCTTCCAAGTAATTCGCCCCTTATACTTTTGAAATTGAAGAATAGACCGAAAGAGGGTTGATTTCCCGACACCATTGTCACCCAAGATACAGGAAATTCCTTGGTAGAATGTAAAATCCGCAATTGAAAAGAGGGGGCGATGATCCAGCTTACAAGTCGTTCTGTCCATATGAAATAGTTCTTGGCTAGAAGCAACTTCCTTTGAAGCAACCTGTATCATCTCAGAGGTTGGGATTTGAAACACTTCTCTTAGTTGTCCCTCTCTCAGCTCCACCATATGGTCAATATAGGCTTCATAGTCTGATAAATCATGGTCACACAGGATGACTGTCTTCCCATCAAGAGCCAACTCTTTTAGAATCTCCAATATCTCGATTCTGCTCTTGCGGTCAATGGAAGCAAAGGGTTCATCCAAGAGATAGACCCTAGGATTCATAGCAAAGAGAACAGCTAGCGCAGCCTTTTGCTTTTCCCCACCTGATAGGTGATGAATGGGACGGTGGAAGATTGGCTCGCAACGACATTGCCGAACCACCTCTGCTATTTTAGCATCAATCTCTTGAAGGGGATGGCCGATATTCTCCAGGGTAAAAATCAGCTCCTCAAACAAGTTCTCCATGGTAAATTGATGATTGGGATTTTGAAAGAGAATGCCAACTGTCTGGACACGTTCGACGATAGAAAGCTGACTGACCTCGCTCCCATCTATCAGGACTTGACCACTATAGGGAAGAGAACTGACTTGGGCAATCATTTGAAAGAGACTCGATTTTCCTGAACCACTACTCCCAACTAATAAGGTAAAAGCTTGCCCATGAAAAGTAAAATCAAGCGGTTCCGAAAAGATTGGGGACTGAATCTCCCGTAATTCCAGCCCCATCTATGCCTTTCCTCCAGCTGCAAACTGATGATAGAGTTTGACAATGGCACGAACCAAGATGGTACAGAAGAAAAAGACGGAAATAAAACGTACCACCAGCAAGGAAAGGACAAAAGGAAGGGAGAAGGCATAGTAACCTAATTTAATGTATTCATAGACAAAGCTAAAAAGGGTAATCCCAATACTATTAGCAGTTAGAGAGAGCCAACTTTCATAACGATTCTTGGTCACAATAAAACCAAATTCACTTCCCAACCCTTGAACCAAACCAGACAAAAGGGCACCTAGACCGAATTGGCTACCATAAAGGACTTCAGCAAGCGCAGCTAGCACTTCTCCAATCGTTGCGCTTCCGATTCTTGGAACAAATATAGCCGCAATGGGCGCAGCCATACACCAGAGACCAAAGAGGATTTCATTGGCAAAGGCCTGCAAACCAAGAGGGGCCAAGATTAGGGTGAGGATATCAAACAGATAGCCTGAACCCACAAAAACGCCACCAAAAAAGATAGACAAGAAAGCAAGTAAGATAACATCTTTTAATTGCCATTTTTTCAACATAAAAAACTCCTTTTTTTAAAGAAAAGTGGGGCATTCAAGGAGAGCTACCAAAAGGCTTGCCGTCAAGCCTATCCTCTTTTGATAAACAAAAAAACTCCAATTACAAACGAGAATTAGAGTTTAGCTTACAAGATTAGACAGTCCTTTTCGACATACGAAAAAAACCTTTTCACATTTCCCTTCGCCAGTCTTAACTGTATCAGGTTCAATGGGTATCATCTCAGCCTAAAGCACCCCAAATGTCTTTATTATTTAATTACTGGACCAGTATAACAGAATTTGAAAGCCCTAGCAAGATATTTGACTGGAAAATATATTTATATAGTTTGTTTGTTAATTCTTTTAATCTACATAAAAGGATTGAATTTATCCTATAATTCATAACCGATATCAAAAAAGGCTAATTCTAAAGCAACTGCTTGATTCCAGCGTTGCTGAAGTTCTGTCAAATCTTCTCGATTTTTCCCGACACGATTGAGTTCGTCAACCAGAAATTGAACCCACTCTGTAAAGAAAGGACCTCTGTGGAGATTGACCCATTCTAAATGAATATAGGCTTCAGGTAGAGGCAAATCTTTAGAACCCCAGTCTAAATAGAGACCTTCTGCAATGACCAGCATGACCAAAAGATGAGCATAGTCTGATGAAGCCACAGCAGAATACATTAGCTCCTGAAACGCTTTTGTTACAGGGTGCAAGGTCACTTCTAGATAGTCATTCTCTGCTACTTTTAACTCTTTGAAGGCCTTTTGGAAATAACCATCTTCATCTGCTTCAAGAAAGCCTAGTTGCTTGGCAAAACGAAGTTTGGATTCAAGCTGGTCTGCGTGAGCTACACAGGCACCCAGCATGGATAAGAAAGCATCAAAGAAATGATAATCTTGAATCAGGTAGTCTTTTAAGACCTTATTCTCAATTGTCCCCGCAAAAAGTTCCTTGACAAAACGATGATTGATTGCAGCCTGCCAATCCTTCTGACTGCCTTTTAATAATTCTCCAACGGTCAAACCCGGCTGAAATGCATAGTCTTGTGTTTCCATATTTATTTTTCCTTTCTTTACTCCTTAGTAATCAATAAAATATCAAGAGATACCAAGCAAAATCGTAATTCCACTTGATACTTTTAAAGAACATCGAGGGCATTTGCAGAGAGCTACCTAAACAAGCCTATCCAGTTTGTATAAACAAAAAAACTCCAATTACAAACGAGAATTAGAGTTTACCTTACAAGATTAGACAGTTCTTTTCGACATACAAAAAAAACCTTTTCACATTTCCCTTCGCCAGTATTAACTGTATCAGGTTCAATGGGTATCATCTCAGCCTAAGGCACCCCAAATGTCTTTATTATTTTATTACTGGACCAGTATAGCAAAAAATAAAAGCCCTAGCAAGATATTTGACCGAAAAATATATTTATATAGTTTCTAATAACGATTTAATCTTTCTATACACGAAGAAAAACCTCCACATAAGGTGGAGGCCGTCTTCTTTATCAATACAATTTTAAGTCACGAGGGTCAACTGGGAAGGTTGGATTGTATGGGTTGTGACGGAGTTTGAAGTGTTTGACATCCTCAATAGTCTGAGTTCCAGATAATTGCATGACTGTCTTCAATTCTGCATTCAAGTGCTCAAAGACTTGACGCACACCAACGCTACCACCGAGAGCCAAACCATAGATCACAGGGCGGCCAATAGCTACCAAGTCTGCTCCTGAAGCCAAAGCTTTAAAGACGTGCTGACCACGACGAACACCAGAGTCAAAGACAATTGGCACACGTTTATCAACTGCTTCTGCCACTTCTTGAAGCGAGTCAAAGGATGCTGGTCCACCGTCGATTTGGCGGCCACCGTGGTTGGTTACCCAGATACCAGAAGCACCAGCAGCGAGTGAACGTTCAACGTCCTCACGGCATTGTGGCCCCTTGACATAGACAGGAAGACCTGAGTATGCAGCGATGAATTCTACATCACGTGGAGACAAGCGTTGTTTGGCTGACTTGTAAACAAAGTCCATTGATTTTCCAGCACCTTCTGGCAGGTATTCCTCAACAATCGGCATGCCAACTGGGAAGACAAAACCATTGCGCTTATCGACCTCACGATTCCCCCCTACAGTTGCATCCGCCGTCAAGACAATCGCTTTGTAGCCTTCAGCCTTCACACGGTCCATGATATGGCGGTTAATCCCGTCATCCTTACTAAAGTAAAATTGGAACCAATGAGGTGTCCCTTGAAGAGCTTCCGTAATTTCTGGAAGGTCAACGGTAGAGTAAGAGCTGGTTGTATAAAGAGAACCAAATTGATGCACACCACGCGCAGTAGCTACTTCCCCCTGCTCATTTGCCAATTTATGAGCTGCAACTGGTGCCATAATGATGGGTGAAGATAATTTTTCACCTGCAAATTCAATCTCTGTACTTGGATTTTCAACATCACAAAGCGTATGAGGAACAATAAGTTTGTGGTTAAAGGCACGGATGTTCTCGCGTAAAGTGAAAGTATCCTCTGCTCCACTAGCGATATAACCAAAGGCAGCTTTAGGAATGACTTGTTGGGCCATTGGCTCCAAATCATAAGTGTTAATAAAATCTACAGGTCCTTCTGCATTGCTTGTTTTATATGACATAAAGTGTCCTCCTTATTAAGTAAGCGTTTACTTTTTCTTACATTAACTATCTTACCTCTTTTTCAGAATCCTTTCAAAAATTTTGTCTGAAAATTTCAAATTACAGACATGATAAATATTTTCTATCATTGTGATAAAAAATTCATATTATCCAAACATGCCCTTTAGTGCTACAATAGCTATATTATTCCTAGATGGGAGGTTCTATTTTGGATTGGTCCATTGTTGAACAATATTTACCGCTCTATCAAAAGGCATTCTTTCTGACCCTACATATCGCAGTTTGGGGAATTTTGGGTTCTTTTCTTGTTGGTCTAATCGTTAGTGTCATTCGGCATTATCGCGTTCCTATCTTTTCACAGTTAGCAACAGCCTACATCGAATTGTCAAGAAACACGCCCCTTTTGATTCAGCTCTTCTTCCTCTACTTCGGGCTTCCCCGAATAGGGTTTGTTCTTTCTTCAGAAGTCTGTGCAACAGTCGGGCTAGTCTTTTTAGGTGGCTCCTACATGGCTGAATCTTTCAGAAGCGGACTGGAAGCAGTCAGTCAAACCCAGCACGAGATTGGTCTAGCCATTGGTCTAACGCCTGTACAGGTCTTTCGCTATGTGGTTCTTCCGCAAGCGACTGCGGTAGCCCTACCGTCCTTTAGTGCCAATGTCATTTTTCTCATCAAAGAAACCTCTGTCTTCTCTGCCGTAGCCTTAGCCGATCTCATGTACGTCGCCAAGGACTTGATTGGACTCTATTATGAGACAGACATTGCACTGGCCATGTTGGTAGTTGCTTATCTGATCATGCTGTTACCCATTTCTCTAGTCTTTAGCTGGATAGAAAGGAGGCTCCGCCATGCAGGATTCGGGAATGCAAGTATTCTTTCAGGGGAATAATCTCCTGCGAATTCTACAGGGATTGGGTGTTACGATTGGAATTTCCATTCTCTCTGTCCTTCTATCAATGATTTTCGGAACAGTCATGGGAATCATCATGACCACCCATTCTAGAGTTATTCGTTTTTTAACACGCTTTTATCTGGAATTTATCCGTATCATGCCCCAGCTGGTACTACTTTTCATCGTTTATTTCGGCTTAGCTCGAAACTTTAATATCAACATCTCAGGCGAGACTTCGGCTATTATTGTTTTTACCCTCTGGGGAACAGCTGAAATGGGAGACTTGGTTCGTGGGGCCATTACTTCCCTCCCTAAACATCAGTTTGAAAGCGGACAGGCTCTGGGCTTGACCAACTTCCAACTTTACTATCACATTATCATTCCACAGGTCTTGAGAAGACTGCTGCCACAAGCTATCAATCTTGTCACTCGGATGATCAAAACGACTTCCTTGGTTGTCTTGATTGGGGTTGTGGAAGTTACCAAGGTTGGACAACAAATCATTGACAGCAATCGCTTGACCATCCCAACCGCTTCCTTTTGGATTTATGGAACCATTCTGGTCCTGTATTTCGCAGTCTGTTTTCCTATTTCCAAACTATCCACTCACTTAGAAAAACATTGGAGGAACTAAATGTCTGAAACTATTTTAGAAATCAAGGACCTAAAAAAATCCTTTGGAGACAATCCTATCCTCCAAGGTCTATCCTTGCAAATCAAAAAAGGGGAGGTTGTGGTTATTCTTGGGCCATCTGGTTGCGGAAAAAGCACTCTCCTTCGTTGCCTCAATGGCTTAGAAACCATACAAGGTGGAGATATTCTTCTGGATGGCCAGTCCATTATTAGCAACCAGAAAAACTTTCACCTGGTTCGTCAAAAGATTGGCATGGTCTTTCAAAGTTATGAACTCTTTCCTCACCTAGATGTCCTTCAAAACCTCATCCTAGGCCCTATCAAAGCTCAGGGACGAGACAAGAAAGAAGTAACGGAGGAAGCTTTGCAACTACTGGAACGTGTCGGATTGCTCGATAAAAAAGACAGTTTTGCTCGCCAATTATCTGGGGGACAGAAACAACGAGTGGCGATTATCCGTGCCCTTCTCATGCATCCAGAAATTATCCTCTTTGACGAAGTGACGGCTTCACTGGATCCAGAAATGGTGCGTGAAGTTCTGGAACTCATCAATGACTTGGCTCAAGAAGGGCGCACCATGATTCTGGTAACCCACGAAATGCAGTTTGCCCAAGCTATTGCAGATCGGATAATCTTTCTCGACCAAGGGAAAATCGCTGAAGAAGGAACAGCTCAGGAATTCTTCACTAATCCACAAACCAAACGAGCACAGGAATTTTTAAACGTCTTTGACTTTAGCCAGTTCGGCTCATATCTATAAAGGAGATTTTTATGAAACTACTCAAACCAATTCTAACTGTTTTTGCTCTAGCCTTTGCACTTATCTTTGTCACAGCTTGTAGCTCAGGTGGAAGCTCTGATGCTTCATCAGGAAAAACAACCGCCAAGGCCCGCACTATCGACGAAATCAAAAAAAGCGGTGAGCTTCGAATCGCGGTATTTGGAGACAAAAAACCATTTGGTTATGTTGACAACGACGGTTCTTACCAAGGATACGATATTGAACTCGGGAACCAACTGGCACAAGACCTTGGTGTAAAGGTTAAATACGTCTCTGTTGATGCTGCCAACCGTGCGGAATACTTGATTTCAAACAAGGTGGATATCACACTTGCCAACTTCACAGTTACTGACGAACGAAAGAAACAAGTTGACTTTGCCCTTCCTTATATGAAAGTTTCACTTGGTGTCGTGTCACCAAAAGATAAAGTCATAAAAGACGTCAAAGAATTAGAAGGCAAAACCTTGATTGTTACAAAGGGAACGACTGCTGAAACTTATTTTGAGAAAAATCACCCAGAAGTAAAACTCCAAAAATACGACCAATACAGCGATGCCTACCAAGCCCTTCTTGACGGACGTGGAGATGCCTTCTCTACTGACAATACCGAAGTCCTAGCGTGGGCTCTCGAAAATAAAGGATTTGAAGTAGGAATTTCTTCCCTCGGTGACCCAGATACCATCGCACCAGCAGTTCAAAAGGGGAATCAAGAACTTCTTGACTACATCAACCAAGAAATTGAAAAACTTGGTAAAGAAAACTTCTTCCACAAGGCTTACGAAAAGACACTTCACCCAACCTACGGTGACGCTGCTAAAGCAGATGATCTAGTTGTTGAAGGTGGAAAAGTCGACTAATACTCTTCGAAAATAAACAGAAATCAGGTAATCCTAGTGACTACCTGATTTTCATTGAGTATTAGGCATCTTGCCAATTTTCTTGGTCTTCTTTAAAGCGTTTTAGGAGGTCGAGTCCTTCTGGTGTGATGTATCCTTCTTCTTGGGCTAGGTGGATTAGTTCACTGTAGTTAGAAAGCGTCACAAGTTTGACACCAGCATCTGCAAAATTCTTATCTGCTTTTGGCAATTGATAACTGAAAATCGCTACAACTCCAAGAACATCGGCTCCTTCGCGTTTAGCTGCTGCTACAGCTTCAAGAACAGACCCACCAGTTGAAATCAAATCTTCAACCACTACCATCTTTTGACCTTGTGCTACGCGACCTTCGATTTGGTTACCAGCTCCGTGGTCTTTTGGTTTGCTGCGAATGTAGGCAAAAGGCAAGTTCATCTTGTCAGCGATGATAGCTCCGTGAGGAATTCCTGCTGTCGCAGTTCCTGCAATCACTTCTACTTCTGGAAATTCTGCTTTAATAGCTTCCACAAAACCATTTTCAATCAAGCTACGAGTCTCTGGATAGGCTAACGTCACACGGTTGTCAGTATAAATCGGCGATTTGATACCAGATGCCCAAGTGAAAGGTTCCTCTGGTTTGAGGTAAACGGCTTGGATTTTCAAGAGGTGGCTAGCGATATCTTTAGCAAGTGTCATAGTATTCTCCTTTGTTTTTATAATCTATTTCTTTCATTTCAGCCTTGGTTCCATTCATCCTTGATAGCATGATAAGCTGCAACAGGATCCTCAGCTTGGGTAATAGGACGTCCCACTACGATATAGTCACTACCGATTTGGTAGGCGTCCGCTGGTGTCATGACGCGTTTTTGGTCTCCAACCGCAGCGCCCGCTGGACGAATTCCCGGTGTCAGACAGATAAAATCTGGATTAGTGGCCTGCTTGATGAGTTGCACTTCCTGAGCTGAGCAAACGACACCATCCAAGCCCGCTTCAGCTGTCTTCTTGGCATAGTGAATCACAGACTCTTGCAGGCTGGTTTGGATATTTTGAAAATCCTGCATCTGGCTTTCCGACGTTGAGGTAAGCTGGGTCACAGCGATCAATTTTGCTTGTGTCCCCAGACCTTCACGCGCAGCCTTCATCATCTCCACACCACCAGCTGCATGAACGTTAGTCATGTCTACACCAAGCTGAGACAAGACCCTCATAGCAGATTTGACTGTATTGGGAATGTCATGTAGCTTGAGGTCCAGAAAGACACTATGCCCCAGTAACTTCAAATAACGGACAACTTCTGGACCTTCCGCATAATAAAGCTCCATCCCTACTTTTAGATAAAGACTTTCTTCTGCTGGGAAAAGAGATAAAAATTCCTTGACTGCCTCAAAACTAGGAAAATCAAGAGCAATAACTGGACGATGTTCACGCATACCTTTCTCCTTTTACCTTTGTAAGCTAGAGAGCATGAAAAAAGGAACCTGCCAACAGCAAGGTTCCACGAAAAATGGGTAGTCTCCACCCTTTCACCGTCTAACCTTAGCTGCCTCTCTGGACTGCTTTAAAGGTTTTTTTCTATTCTATTATTTATACTAGGACTTGTCAAGCAAAAACTCGAAACTAGACTTCTATACCATTCAAAATCAAGAGGAAAAATTGGTCTAACGACTCTGTGATTGCTGGCTCGTTTGGCTTTGATTTCCTTGTTCTTCTTGTTTTTTCTTTTCTTCTTCCTGTTTTTTCTTCTCAGCTTCCTTGGCCTCTTGCTTGGCTTTTTCTTCTGCTTCTTCTATCAGCTTATCCGCTATAGTATAGCTGTATACTCCAGCTTCCATATCGACTACACTCGGTTCTGACAATTGTGGCTTGATTTTGCTGTAATAAGGCAATTTCTTGCTCAATTCTGACAAGGGAACCAAAACCTCATCTGTATCCAGCATAGTAATTTTTAAAAGATCTGCTGTTGCCTTGCTTGGCGCTAATTCGATTTTCTGGATTTGACTCTTGATATCCTCACTGATGGTAGACAATCCCGTTATCAGCTCTTTCACCTGCTGCTCATCGTTAAAGGTAACTGTCAGATAAGTCTCAGGCAAGTTTAAGCGATCAACAGGAGTTGACTCTACTGTACCACTAGACAGAATAGGATAATGTTCTTCACCAGACACATAATAACCGACAATATCGAATTCCTTGACCTCAATCGTAAAGTTAGTCGGAAATTGATAGTTAATCTTCGCTGATTCTATCCAATGATTGGACTTGATTCGCTCAGCGTATGTTTCCTTATCCAACAATAGAGCTAAAGTATAGTCGCTATCTTGAATTCCAGAAGCCTGTTTGATATCATCCGCCTGAGTGTTACTATTTCCCTTAACCTCGATATTTTTGATGGTCGACAGTGGAGTCAATAGATAGACTGAAAGAAGGAGGACCAGGACACTGGGTACCAAGATACTCACAGCTCGCCAAATATGAACAGGCGCAATTTTAGGCTTGGCAGGTTTTTCTGGTTTCTCTTTTTTCTTCTTCTCTTTTTTCTCTTTGACTTTCCGGTCACCCTTTTGAGATTTTTCTTCTTTTTCGGATGGTTCCTTGCTTGGACTTGAGGCTTCCTCATCTAACTCACTCGATGATTTCTTGGATTCCTCCAGTAGTTTCGAGTTGGCTTCCTTACGAGCTTGTTTTTCCTTTTCCTTCTCTTCAGCTAGGGCAGCTTCTTCCTCAGCCTTCTTCTTCAGGTATTCCTGGTTTCGTTTCTGCCATTCAGACAATTCTTGCTTCTGGTTTGATTCTTTTTTCTTATCCTTTGACATTGATATTCCTTATGCTAGGTCTTTTCTTAGTAGATCGTAAAAATCTGCAAGAGATTTCAATTCAGTCGAAGCTTTCATGCTAGCTTGGTATTGGTCCTTGTGACTAAGCAAGTGACTGAGTTTCTCCTCTAAGCTTTCCAAGGTCAGGTCACTTTCTTGAAGTTCTTCTGCGTAGCCTTTCTTAACAAAGTAGGCTGCATTTTCAATCTGATCTCCTCGACTTGCTTCACGACCCAATGGTACGATGAGATGGAGTTTCGCCATGGCCAAGAGTTCAAAAATCGTATTAGCACCGCCACGCGTTACCACCACATCTGCCATCTCCATCAAGGGTTGATAGAGATCCGTCACATAATCAACACGAAAGAGATTTTGACTCAACTCATTTAGGCTAGAATCTCCAGTGAGATTGATAATATTGTAGCGTTCGGTCAGTTCTTGCTTATGATCAGTCACCAATTGGTTAAATACACGAGCTCCTGCAGAACCACCAACAAACAATACCGTTGGCAATTTAGGATTAAAGTGGGTTTGGATATCCACCAACTCGTCTGGTTCTGGCGTCTCTTGACCTGTTACCTTTGTCACTGCTCCCACATGCTCGACTTTTGCGAGACCAGCAGCTTGCTCAAAGGTTGAATACATCTTAGTCGCAAATTTATAGGCGATTTTATTGGCCAAGCCCATAGACAGGTCCGATTCGTGAATAAAGACAGGCACTCCTGACACTCGCGCTGCGATAACCGGCGGTACAGAGACAAATCCTCCCTTAGAAAAAAGAGCCTGTGGACGCAGTCGTAACATGATAAAGAGGGATTGAACAATTCCCCAACCAACTTTGAAGACATCCAGCATATTTTGCCAAGAGAAATAGCGACGCAACTTCCCAGTCGCAATGGAATGGAAGGTTACATTCAAGCCTGACTTGAGGATTTCTTGGTGTTCGATCCCGTGTTTATCACCAATATAGTGAACTTCCCAGCCGTCTTCGATGAACTTGGGCATTAACAAAAGATTGAGGGTGACATGTCCAACCGTTCCCCCACCTGTAAAGACAATTTTTTTCATATTATTCCTTTAACTCCGCTACTGTGTCGATGAAAAGATCTCCACGTACTTCAAAGTTAGCATACATATCCCAGCTAGCATTGGCAGGACTGAGGAGAACCACATCTCCTTGTGTCGCAAGCTCATAAGCCTTGCGGGTCGCATCAGCAATATCTGTCGCATCTACATAAGCCACATCAGCCTTATCCGCTGCCCGTTTGACACGTTCTGCAGATTGACCGAGGATAACCATCTTCTTGAGCCCAATAATATCTGGAACCAATTCATCAAACTCATTGCCGCGGTCCAAACCCCCTGCGATTAAGATAACCTTACTATTGTCAAATCCTGACAAGGCTTTTTGAGTAGCCAAGATATTGGTTGACTTACTATCGTTATAGAATTTGACACCCTGAATTTCATCCACAAATTGGAGACGGTGTTTGACACCTCCAAAGGCTGATAGAGTTTCCTTGATGGTTTGGTTATCTACACCACGGAGCTTGGCTACAGCAATAGTCGCAAGGGCATTTTCTACATTGTGGCTACCTGGAACACCGATTTCACTAGCTGCCATGACCACTTCCCCACGGAAGTAGAGTTGACCATCTTCCAGATAAGCTCCATCAACCTTTTCCTGTGTTGAAAATGGTACAACAGTAGCTTGTGTTTTGGTAGCCAATTCTTTTGCCAAATCTTGGTTAAAGTTCAATACAAGGAAATCATCCGCTGTCATCTTGTTCTGGATATTCCACTTAGCTGCCACATACTCCTCAAAAGAACCATGATAGTCGATATGAGTGGGCATGAGGTTGGTAATAACCGCAATCTCAGGATGGAATTCTTGAACACCCATCAGTTGGAAAGAAGAAAGTTCCATGACGAGCGTGTCCTTGGCTGTCGCAGTTTGAGCCACTTGACTAGCAGGATAGCCGATGTTCCCTGACAAAAGACCGCGTTGACCAGCAGCAGTTAAAACTTCCCCAATCATCGTCGTTGTGGTTGTTTTCCCATTTGAACCCGTGATACCGATAATTGGCGCTTCTGAGATTAAATAAGCCAATTCCACCTCAGTCAAGACTGGAATCCCCTTTGCCAATGCTTTTTCAATCATGGGATTGCTATAAGGAATCCCTGGATTTTTCACCATCAGAGCGAAATCTTCATCCAAGAGCTCCAAAGGATGCCCACCAGTGACAACCTTGATTCCCTCTTCTAGCAAGCTTTGAGCAGCAGGATTCTCCTCAAAAGGCTTGCCGTCATTTACTGTCACAATAGCACCCAGCTTGTCCAACAAACGGGCCGCAGACTCACCAGACTTAGCCAAACCTAAAACAAGGACTTTCTTATTTTTAAATTGATCGATTACTTTCATGTCTCAAACTCCATTTCTACTCCTACTATTTTACCATTTTTATGGAAATAAAAAAGCCACAAAGTGTATTTGTGACTCTTTCTTCTAACTGAATCTTGCCATATCATCTATGTGATAAATCAGTAACTCGAATAACTTGGTCCACTTGTTCCCAAATCAGAGGATTGTGGGTCGCAATAATAATCGTTCGATTCGGATTTTTTAAAGATTCTAGGATAGAAAGTAATTCCTCAGAGTTTTTGGGGTCTAAGGAAGCGGTTGGTTCATCTGCGAGAATCAAAGGTGGATCCTTTAAAATTATCTTCGCTAGTGCAACACGTTGTGCTTCTCCTCCTGATAATTCAAAGATAGGTTGCTTTAAATCTAAATAAGAGAGGCTAACACGGTTTAGAGCTTGTTTCATCAAAGAGATTTTCTCTTTTTCTTTCAACTTATTACCAACTAAACCCAGATTGAGATTCTCTTTGACAGTTTGACTTTCAATTAAGCCAAAATCTTGAAATAAGTATCCTAAGTAATCTCTAAAGAAAACAGAAGGCTTGATGTCCTTAAGAGAAGTGCCATCATAGATAATTTCTCCATTGTCATATGGCTCTAATCGTCCAATCATATTCAAGAGGGTTGTCTTACCACAGCCACTTATACCGATTAAGGCATAAATTTTCCCACCTTCAAATTGAAGATTAGTATCTGAAAATAGCTGACGGCTTCCAAATTTTTTAGATATATTCTTTAGTTCAATCATCCTATTTTCCTTTCATAATGGTCATAGAAACACGAGATTCTTTCTGTGCTTGACGGTAGAGAGTCAGTATAGCACTAACGAGGAAGATCGATAAAGTTACCAATCCAATCACCACATCCCGACTACGCCAAATAAAGAGACTCGCACCGAATACAAAACTAGCAAATTGACTAATCATATACTGAGCGTGCGTTTCAAAAAATCGCAAACCAGAAATTCGTTTAATCAAAATCTCACGACGGAATTGTTCAAAATAAAGAAGATTCACAGAATAAAAGAGAAGCAAAGAACTCGCGATTCCAATAATAGCTCCTAAAATAAGGGTTAGAGTTTGTGTTTGAACCTCATAGTAACGTGCGAGGTAAACACTTCGTCCCTCCTTGAGGTAGGATACTTGATCATAAATTCCTGCATTTTTCAAGAGTTTAATCCCATCTTCATATCCTTTGACAAAGATATTCTTACCAGCATTGATAGACCAACTAGATAAGGATGTAAAACTATCACCTGTAGAAGTCGGCGTGAATACCACTAAAATCGGATCCGTCAAATACTGAGTGGATACGGGGTTCTCACCGTTATTATAAACAAATCGCTTTTCTCCCATTGAAAGATAACTAACGTGCGCTTTCATCTCATAATCCAAAGGAGCACTTGCCTCCTCACCAGATTTTCCATAATAACTCATGCTTTCTTCAAAGATTTTTTTTAGTTCTGCTTCTTGAGAGCGCAAATGTTCTGGGAGCAAGAGGACAAACTCACCTTTTTGGAGATGGGCTAACTTCTGTTTGGTCTCAGCATCTACCACGACCTTTTCCTTCTCCAAATAACTAGGACTAACATAGAGCGTATTAGCATCTGGACTATAGGTATCCAGTGTCTCTCCCTGTTCATTTTTTCCTTTTGGATTGGCAAAATGGAGCAGATTATCCTTTACATAAAGAGCTTGTTCTTCTTCGATTGCTTCCTTGGCAAAGGCATACCACTTGCTCTGATTTTCTGTATCTTCTACTCTATCACCTAAGCCAAAAGAAATTTGATAATAATCTGCTCGGTCTTCCCAAGCTTGCTTGGATAGTTGGAGTTCCTGTAAACGCTGGTAAGAAGTCAAGCCAGTCTTGACTGCATAACCTACTGTAAAGACAGCAACCAACTGACATAACAAGGTCAAGGTCATCAAGCGTTTGAGGGGCAAACGTCCTTTTAACACAGGAACCAAAGCCTTGTAGCTCAAGCTCATCAAGTAGAGCAGGCTCAGTACTAGCGAAATTCCCAATAAAAAGAGAAGATAAAGCCCCACTCCGATACTAAAGGCTGCTAAAAGAACGGGATAAAAGAGCCCTTGTCCGAGGAGGACAGCACCTCCCACTATAAGGGATAAAACCCCAGCTAAGCAAAGCCACTTGACATCATCGTATAAGGCGCTTCCTATGATGGACAAGAGGGTCTGTCCTGAAAAGAGCTGGATCCCTGCAGCCCGCATCTCCTTAATCCGAGTGATAATCACCATGGCAAAGAAAGCTAATCCAAATATAGCTAAACTAATCAACAACAACGGATTTAAAGCAATCCAAAAAGCTAGACGATACGGAGGAGTTTTGCGGTCTGCAATCGCTTTATAACCTAAATCATCTAATTTTGCAGCTAATTTTTCCTTGGTCAATGAACCAGACAAGAGAAGGTAACTATTGAGAGGATCGCTCCGTTCTCGGCTTTCTTGGCTAGCCGCTTGAAACTCTTTTGGCAAGCCTCCCTGACCATAAGTCGCATAGGTGAAGTTGGTCCTTCCATCCTTACTCGGCTCTACTATCCGTCTGGCAATCAAACTCTGCTCCGAGCTTGCAAACTTCTCCAACTCTCGCTCAAACTCCTCACGAGTCGGCTCTTGTGCCCCATTTTTAACACGTAGCAAGGTAACGGAGTCATAACTAGTATAGAGATACTGAGGGGCACGTAAGATAATAATCCAAATGAAGAAGCAACTGAGAAAAATAGTAGACAAGCAAATAAATAGTTTCTTCATAGTAGACTCCTTGTGGTGAAAATTGATTTCAGGAGGTAAGATTTCAGAGTATGAAATCGGTTTCTATTTATCGCAAATATATCACCATTATGATAAATTGTCAATAGATTTTGGCAAAATATACTTATATTTTTTGGACTAACTTTCTAAACTTCTATAACAATATAGAGCTCTTAAAATGTGGAAAAAAACTCACTTGAACAAAATATTTTTAGGTTTATTCCTTTTTGCAAGAAACGGAATCTTAGACTTTCCGTTGTGATAAAAATGCCTGAAAACAATAGATTTCAGGCATTCGGAAACTTTGAGACTATAGGCTCAAAGTTTAGGTATAGAATTTCGAAGAAAGTCGCTACCGTCCGTAATCACCTAAGGAAAGTCTTAAAAATCTTATTTTAAATCGAAAAAGAGAGCCACAGCTCTCTTTCTCTTTATCTTCTTCTGCTCTTTTTTTCAGACATGAGCGTAATGTCTCTCAAGCTAAAGTAGGCTAGAGCCAACATGGCGATTGTGACAAAGAATTCTGTCGGTAATTGGAAGATTTGCAAGATGGACAACATCAGCAAAATCAAGAGTGCAACAACTACAAAGACCAAGATAACGATGTTGACTGTTCCTTTGATACTTTGGGGTGTCGCAAATACATAGAGTAGTAATAAGAGTATCCCTATGATTAAATAGACCATCTTTATCTCTTTCTAGCTCTTATTCAGCTGATTTTTTCTTCTTGTTAGCTTTCTCACGCTCTGCCTTGTTGAGGATTTGCTTACGCAAACGGATTGACTCAGGCGTTACTTCCATGTACTCATCGTCGTTCAAGAACTCAAGAGACTCTTCAAGGGTCAAGATACGAGGTGTCTTGATAACCGCTGTTTGGTCCTTGGTTGCAGAACGAACGTTGGTCATTTGTTTGGCCTTAGTGATGTTAACTGTCAAGTCATTCTCACGAGAGTTTTCACCAATGATCATTCCTTCGTAAACCTCAGTACCTGGATTGACAAAGATGGTTCCGCGTTCTTCAATCGACATGATTGAGTAAGTTGTTGCCTTACCAGCATCGATGGAAACGAGGGCACCACGGTGACGTCCACCAATTTCACCCGGAATCAATGGTAAGTATTGGTCGAAAGTATGGTTCATGATACCGTAACCACGAGTCATTGACAAGAACTCAGTTGAGTATCCGATCAAACCACGCGCTGGAACAAGGAAGACCAAACGAGTTTGACCATTACCAGTTGAAATCATATCCAACATTTCACCCTTACGTTCAGAAAGGCTTTGGATAACAGAACCTTGGTATTCTTCTGGAGTATCGATTTGAACACGTTCAAATGGCTCACATTTAACACCGTCAATTTCTTTTATGATAACTTCTGGACGAGATACTTGAAGCTCATAGCCTTCACGACGCATGGTTTCAATCAGGATTGACAAGTGCAATTCTCCACGACCTGAAACAGTCCATTTATCTGGTGAATCCGTTGGGTCAACACGAAGGGAAACGTCTGTTTGCAATTCTGCCTGCAAGCGTTCTTCTACCTTACGAGAAGTTACCCATTTACCTTCTTTACCAGCAAATGGTGAGTTGTTGACCAAGAAAGTCATTTGAAGCGTTGGCTCATCAATGTGTAGGATTGGAAGAGCTTCAACTGCGTCTGTCGGAGTAATGGTTTCACCGACAAAGATGTCTTCCATACCTGAAACGGCAATCAAATCACCTGCTTTTGCTTCTTGGATTTCACGACGTTCCAAACCAAAGAAACCGAAGAGTTTTGTTACACGGAAGTTCTTCGTTGTACCATCTAGTTTAGAAAGGGTAACTTGGTCCCCAACCTTAACAGTACCACGGAAGACACGACCGATACCGATACGTCCAACGAAGTCATTGTAGTCCAAAAGTGACACTTGGAATTGCAAAGGCTCATCTGAGTTGTCTACTGGAGCTGGGATGTGGTCGATAATGGTGTCAAAGATTGGTGCCATCGTAGCTTCTTGGTCAGCTGGATCATCTGACAATGAAGATGTTCCGTTGATAGCTGAAGCATACACCACTGGGAAATCAAGCTGGTCATCATCTGCACCAAGCTCGATGAAAAGTTCCAAGACTTCGTCCACTACTTCTGCTGGACGAGCTGATGGTTTATCGATTTTGTTGACAACCACGATTGGAACAAGGTTTTGTTCCAAGGCTTTTTTCAATACGAAACGAGTTTGTGGCATGGTTCCTTCGTAGGCATCCACGACCAAGACAACACCGTCAACCATTTTCATGATACGCTCAACTTCTCCACCGAAGTCCGCGTGTCCTGGTGTATCCATGATATTGATACGAGTTCCGTTGTAGGCAACGGCAGTGTTTTTCGCAAGGATGGTTATTCCACGCTCTTTCTCGATATCGTTTGAGTCCATAGCGCGCTCTGCCAATTCAGTACGTGCATCAAGCGTTTCTGATTGTTTCAATAATTCGTCAACGAGGGTTGTTTTACCGTGGTCAACGTGGGCGATAATCGCAATGTTACGGATATCTTCTCTTAATTTTGTCATGATTTCCTCTAATATTTAAATTTTTATTTCTAACTGAACAATTATACCACAGTCTCATTCAAAAATCACAGTTCAGCTAAGTGTAAATGTTTTCACTCTGCTTTTCTAGTCAAGGCAACTCTTTTCAAAGTCAGAGACTTATGATAAGATAAGCTGGTATGCGTTTAGATAGATTATTAGCCCAAGAAAAGGTCAGTCGCAAGGCTATGAAACAGGCTCTATTAAAAAAAGAAATCCTAGTAGACGATTGTCCAGCCAGCTCCCTGGCTCAAAATGTCGACACTGGGTTGCAGAAATTAGTCTTTCAAGGACGGCAAATCCAAGGCTACGAGCACACCTACCTCATGCTTCATAAGCCAAACGGAGTCGTTACAGCTAGCAAGGATAAGAAACTGCCAACCATCATGGACCTACTCCCACCTGACATCCAGTCTGACCAGCTCTATGCTATCGGCAGATTAGACCGCGATACGACGGGACTGCTGCTTTTAACAGACAATGGACCTCTTGGCTTTCAGCTCCTTCATCCCCAGTACCATGTCGATAAATCCTATCAAGTGGTAGTAAACGGACCGCTCACGTCAGACCATATCCAAAAATTCAAAGATGGGATTGTCTTTTTAGATGGGACCACTTGTAAACCTGCTCAGCTAGAAATTCTAGACATAAGCCCAACAGAGAGCCATGCCTCTATTACCATCTCAGAAGGAAAATTTCATCAAGTTAAAAAAATGTTCCTCTCAGTTGGTGTCAAGGTGACTGCCCTAAAACGCGTCCAATTCGGTGACTTTACATTAGACCCAGAACTAGCAAAAGGGCAATTCCGCCCCTTGAATCCAGAGGAATTGGAAATCATAAAAAACTACTTAGAGATGAGTCGATAAAATAAAAAAGCTTTAAATTTAAAGCTTTTTTATTTTTTGCTTATCTAAAAAATACTGCGACAGCTACAATTCTAAAAAATACTGCGACAGCTACAATCCAGTTAAGTACAGAAACCACAAGTCCAATGATATTCAGAATTTTTCTGTTTTATAGTCTAGTCCAGATTCTTTTTGGTATGAAAAAGCCAAGACCAATCCTATGATCCCCAAAATCAGACCTACTATTGGAAATAGCAAACCAAGGACGATAGATAAGATACCTAAAATAAGTGAAGTTTTTTCTTTTGTTGTGAATTCATATTATAAAATCTCCTTAAATTTAATATAAATGATGATACCTTAAGATACTAGCTTTATCTACCATTCGACAGATTTTAATAGAATGTTAACTCGTCTTCACTTTCCCTTTCCAAGAATCTAGTCCATAAGAAAGAATATAAATCTCAGAGAAACCTTGTTTTTTCAAATAAAGTGCTGCATTGGTCACTCGTTGTCCACGTTGATTTTCGTAGAGAAGGACAGGTTTATCCTTGCGAAGGGCTGCAAGGCTTGACTTCAACTGATTTGAAGGAATATTGCGAGCTCCGAGGATATGTTTTCTGTGAAATTCTGCTGGTTCACGGACATCAATCAATTGCCCTTTTCGAATCAAGGCTTCAAATTCTGCATTATCCACTATCTTAGCCGCACGACGAATACGAAGGTAGTTATACCCCATCCATGCCGCCATCGCTAGTACGATTCCCCACAAAACCCAAATTGTCATAAGTTCTTATCTCCATTTTTCTCTATGTAGTCTAATTCTATCTTGTGCTCTCTACGAAGAACAGCTTCCGCTTCTAGGTAATCTAGCTTGTCCATGAGACCTGCATCATAAATCCGAGAGAGTTCGAGCTTCATCAGTTCAATATCATACAAACGCTTCCCCATGTAAACAATAATGCCAAATTGTTTGAGAAATTGCTGCACATCATAGAATGTTTTCATAGCTTCCATTCTAACAGATTTTAGACTTTTTTTCAATACTGGACCGGTTCTTTCCCCCTATTTTCTTCGTCTTCATTGCCCATTCTTCCGCAAGTATGGTACAATAAAAACATGAGAATTCAACAACTACACTATATTATCAAAATCGTCGAAACTGGCTCTATGAATGAGGCAGCCAAGCAACTCTTTATCACCCAACCCAGTCTCTCTAATGCTGTTCGAGACTTGGAAAATGAAATGGGCATTGAAATCTTTATCCGCAATCCCAAGGGAATTACCTTGACGCGTGATGGGATGGAGTTTCTCTCCTACGCTCGTCAAGTTGTCGAGCAAACTCAGCTTCTGGAGGAACGTTATAAAAATCCTATCGCCCACCGCGAACTTTTCAGCGTTTCCTCTCAGCACTATGCCTTTGTAGTCAATGCCTTTGTCTCTCTGCTCAAGAAAAGTGATATGGAGAAATACGAGCTCTTCCTTCGTGAAACTCGGACTTGGGAGATTATCGATGACGTCAAGAACTTCCGTAGCGAGGTCGGTGTCCTCTTTTTAAACAGCTACAATCGTGATGTTTTAACGAAAATGCTGGATGACAATCACCTGCTAGCCCACCACCTCTTTACCGCTCAACCCCATATCTTTGTCAGCAAGACCAACCCTCTAGCTAAAAAAGACAAGGTCAAACTGGCTGATTTGGAAGACTTTCCTTATCTGAGTTATGACCAGGGGACGCACAACTCCTTCTACTTTTCAGAGGAGATTCTTTCACAAGAGCACCACAAGAAATCCATCGTAGTCAGTGACCGTGCCACCCTCTTTAATCTTTTGATTGGTTTGGATGGTTACACCATTGCAACAGGGATATTGAACAGCAACCTCAACGGAGACAATATCGTTTCCATTCCACTGGACATTGACGACCCGATTGAACTAGTCTATATCCAACATGAAAAAACCAGCCTGTCTAAGATGGGCGAACGCTTTATCGAATACTTACTAGAAGAAGTTCAATTCGATAATTAATAGAAAAATGAAAAAGGGAAAAAGAAAAAGTTAGGAAATAAAAAGTGAAAAAGATACTACTGACCAGTGCTTTAATCCTTTCAATCGCAGGATTAGCACCCGCATCCGTCTTAGGAGAAGAAAACACAACTCAATCCACATCTGCTGTCAAGGAAGCAATTGCCAAAGAAGAAAAGAAAGAGTCGAGTGTTGAGGAAAACTCTAAATCAGAAGTTCTTCCTAAAGTAGATGTGCAAGAAGACAAGCCCAAAAAAGAAGGATGGTACCAAGAAAATCATCACTGGCGCTTTTACCAAGATGATAAACCTGCTTTGAACTGGAAACAAATCCAAGGCAAATGGTACTACTTCGATCAAGATGGTAATCGTCTTCATTCTACTGTCTACAAAGGTTATGCCTTTGACCAAGATGGTGTCATGACAGAAAATAGCTGGACCAAACTGGACAATCAATGGTATTATGCTGATTCCTCTGGACGACTTGCTCAGAACACCTGGAAAAAAATCAATGGTTCTTGGTATTATTTTGACCAAACTGGAAGCATGCTCAGCAACACTGCCGTTGACGGCTATCTGCTCACAAAAAGCGGGGCTATGGCGGAAAAGGGCTGGACAAAATTAGATCAAATTTGGTACTATGTCGCTCCTTCTGGAAAGATCTCGCAGGATAAATGGGAGAAAATCAACGGTTCTTGGTATTACTTTGACAAAGACGGTGGAATGCTGAGTGCGACAACCTTCAAGGGCTACCTCTTCAACCAGAGCGGAGCTATGGCAGAAAACAACTGGGTCAAAATCAAGGATACTTGGTTCTATGCGAACGGGTCAGGGAGATATGTCCAAGAAAACTGGCAAAAGATTCAAGGTTCCTGGTACTCATTTGACCAGAATGGTGGGATGCTAGCAGACAAATGGAAAGAAAGCTACTACCTTAAAACCAGTGGAGCCATGGCGGAGAATGAGTGGATCTTCGATAAAGCCTACAAGAGCTGGTTCTATCTAAAAGCGGATGGTCGTTATGCAAATCAGGAGTGGATTGGAGCATACTACCTCAAGTCAGGTGGTTACATGGCAAAGAGCGAATGGATTTACGATAACTCTGACAAAGCACGCTACTACCTAGATGATAATGGACATTATGTTTCAGGAACTTACAAGATAGACGGTAAGGAACACCTGTTCCAAAAATACGGCCAATGGATTTCTGAAGTTTCAACTGAAGGTGGATTTGTAAAAGGCCAATACAGCAATACCATTTTCCTAGATCCTGGGCATGGTGGTCGAGATTCAGGTGCCTTTTACTACAATGTAGCTGAAAAAGATCTCAACATGCAGATTTACCGTAAGCTTCGTAGTAAGTTGGAAGAACTAGGTTACAAGGTCCTCACTTCTCGTGATAGTGATATTGACGTTGATTTTGTTACCGAACGTTCTCGTATGGTTAATAAAACCAACTCGGATATTTTTATCAGTATTCACTTCAACGCTACTGGTAATACCTACTCAAAAGCGAGCGGTATTCAAACCTACTCCTATAGCGATGAACCTGATTATCCAAGTAAGATTAATAAATACTGGCACAATCACCCAGATCGTATGAGTGAAAGCAAACGCCTCGCCACTGCCATCCACTCCTCTCTCCTAGCAGAAACAGGGGCCAAAGACGCTGGTCTGTTGGAGAGCAGCTATGCCGTACTACGCGAAACAGCCAAACCAGCCGTTCTCCTAGAACTTGGTTATATGGATAATTTCTCCGAAAACCAACAAATTAGAGATAGCCACTACCAAGATAAACTGGTCGCAGGCATCGTAAAAGGGATTCAAAAATATTACGCTGGTAAATAAAAACAAAGTCTCGAGAAACCTCGAGACTTTTCTATTTATCTTTATCAGGAAAGAGGTAGCCAAGTCCTACACAAACTAGCACACCGGCACCAATCACCAAACCACTTGAAATGGGCAAGAGATCAAAAATAGCATTTGCAATGATAAAGGCAATGATCAAGCACATCAGACTAGCCTTGTAGTCTTTTTTCAAAAAGTTTTCTAGCGTGAAATAGAGGAACAATCCTACCGGAATGAGTGACCAGAGGTTGACATCCAAACTTGGCCAGCCAACAGATCCGAAATACAATACTAGCGCTGCTGCTACTAAAAATACAAGTCCTAATAATTTTTTCATTTTTTTGTCTCCATTTTCTTTTTTTGGTTCTTGAGTTGTCTGATACTGACCCCTCACGTCCCTTACATGAACCATTATAGCAGAGGAATTTTTCAAGAACAAGCCCTTTTGCCTATCTGGTCAATATCTCTGTCTAAGTGGTTGAGTATTTGTAACAAAAGAAAAAGAAGCTCTAATGGGCTTCTTGATTCTGCCGATTATAACAGTATTTTTGAACGAATACAACCTAGTTTTTCTTTTCCTTTGCCTCAAGAGAAGATTTAATTGATTCACGGTCTGCTTGTAGTTGAGCTAAGTTCTTTTCTTCTTCCTCAAGTTTACTGGTATCTGGTTTCACACGATAATAAACATTTTCTGGTTTCATTAACATAGACCCATAATCTTGTCCTGAAAGTAGTCTTTCTTCAGCATGATTGCTTTTATCCGTAATCTTTCCATCATCAGCAGGTTGCATAACAACTCCACTTGGAACAGCAACTACTACAAATCCTCCAGCAACAGAATCTTTTACCCATGCACTGATAGAAGCTGTCTCAGGATTACGACTATCTTGACCTTTTGATACCTTTAATCCAACTACAGATTCGTACTTTTGATCATTTGTAAACCAAGTCGCACGTACTTCTCCAGAATCATTAATAATGTATTCATTACCAGATTGACTACGCCAAGTACCCTCTAAACTAGACAAGTCATTGTTCTTAATTGCTTCAATATCTAATTTTGGAACGGTAGTTTCTTTCTTCAACTTGCTAACAAGTGCTTCTGCTTCCGTAATCTTGGTATCTAAAGCAGCAAGTTGATTCTTGAGTTTCTGAATTTCCTCTTGTTTATCCTTATCAGTCTCATCCGTTTTTCCTTGGCTTGTAGAAGCTTGACTTGTTGTCTCTGTAGTTGAAACTGCAGACGATGCTTGATTTGGCTCTTTCTTTCCAATCAGAAGATATGAGAAAATACTTACCAAGATGAGAGTGACTAAAACAGAGAGTGCTAGGCCAATATAGATTTTTATATTTTTATTCGGAGCCGACTTTGATTCAGACCGCTTAGGTCCATTGATCTCTTCAAATTGTTTTTCCCATTCTTTCTTATTCATAATTTTCTCCTTTTTGATTTATATTCAGCCAAGCTTGCGAGACTTCATTCGTTATTATCCATGAACTTTTATGACTTTTAAAAAAAATCCAAGCAAAAATTTCTAGAATAAATAACTATAAAAATATCTCTAGATTGGTATCAAAACAAGTATTTATTACAATACATTATACCACAAAATATAAATTTTAGTTTTAATTTATAAGCAGGAGTTTCAGACGTTAAATAGAACCTATCTCAAACGTTCCACCTTTCCTATATTTACAAAAAAAGAAGCCCGTTTGGACTTCTTGATTCTGCCGATTGCAGGGCTTGAACCTGTGACCTACGCGTTACGAGTGCGTTGCTCTACCAACTGAGCTAAATCGGCGATTACCCTTTTAGTATAGCACTCTGAGAATAGATGTCAAGAAATTTTTATCTCCATTAGAAAAAGCCTGTCCTAAGACAAGGCTTTTACATATATCTCTTTTAAATCTCCCATTTTCATAGAAATCTAAATAATATATTTATAAATCAATATTTTCACAAAACTATGTCATCACCTCACTATCTAATCTCAGTACATAAACCATTTTTTCTATAGCTTTTGTCTTAGTCTTTATTTTTTCTCTTCAATCCAAGAAAAGCTCCTACTATAAACATGATTCCGGCAGCTAATAGTGTCTGGGCTCCGCTTGCTGTTCCGGTTTTTGGCAACTCATTAGGATTGTTACTAGTTGATTTACTATTGATGTTGGTATTTTTATTAGTTAAGTTCCCTTGTTCATTTAGATAAACGTTCTTGTCAATTTCAAAGTTTTTATCATTTTCATCAGAAACAATACTGTTGACATCATTAGTTGAATTAGATTGTGTTTTTTCTTTCTTTTTCGATACATCAAAAGTAGGTTTATTTTCCTCCTCCTTTTTCTCCTCTATTTTCTTGAATACAGGTTTTATAAAGGTATCTTTTGATAGATTAAGAACATAGCCGGCGTCTTTTTTCCCTTCGAAACCAGAAATTTCCCAACCATCAAATTGGTATCCTTTTTCTAATTCACCCTTATAGACAGGTAACATAAAATCTTCTTCCGACACTATCGTTGAACTCATTTCTTTTCCATTTTGAATGGTCACAGTTACTGTATGAGGATTTAGTTCACTCACCTCTCCCGTATCTTTGTTTAAAATGAATTCTTTTACGGTTGTATTTCTTGCAAAATCTTTTACAACAATCTTAATGTTTAGTGTCTTATCTGTTAGTTGTTTAATATCATCAAATGATTTGTATTCTTTTCCATTTACATAAATATGTTGTTCTTGAATCTCACCATCGAATCCATTATTTCTTTTATCATTGATGTTAAAGACTACAGATTTTCCATTAGCATATTCGATACTAGTATTTCCTTTTGGATCAATGTTTACTTCTGGTTTGACATTATCATATAAAAATTGATAATGTACTCCAACCGCTTTCGCATTCAAATCGCTATAGCCAGTTTGAAGATAAACATTTCCATCCATGTCTGTTACCTTATCTGGGAATCCGTTTGCTTTATAGTCTTTCATCCCCCAGTCCATGATGTCACCGTCTTTAACATTAAGCTTAATGTTAAAATCTCTAGTGTTATCAATGTGTAAATCTCCGTAGATTAAATAATTGTCTACAACCGATTCATTAACTCTCAACTCCCAGTTAAAACCACCCTTATCAGAAATCTTACCTCTTAAATAAAATTCTGGATTTCGTACATAAATTTTATTAGTTTTAGATGGATTAAAGTAGTTCTTGTCCATTGAAAGATTTACTGGTTTTGCATCAATAAATAACGTAGAGCCATCTTCTTTTATAGCTTCTACATTGGACTTATCCTCTCCTGTGTACTCTTTACCATCCTTACCAAATAATACAAGTTTAGAAGAATCTGTCACAAGATTTCCATCTTTATCGATTGCCTCCCCTTTATCATTCATTTTAAATGTAAACACTTGATACCTTACAATGTTAAAGCCGTCCAAAGCCGACATTAATACTGATTGAGTACTTCTTCCATCTTCAACATTTCTACTATCAGCATAAATAGTTGTTTCTGATAAGACTCTTAGATTAGGATTGGCCTTTTGGATTTTTGCTATATCTTCCTGGCTATAAACTCCATTCCCTTCTAACATATCCGTTTTTCCAGGATTATAGGTAGTCACTTTTAGTGCATAGCCTTTTCTTAGAATGACGTTATCCTTTAACAGATATTGTTGTTTTTCTGAATCAGAATAGAGTTTACCAGATTCCATGTCCGTTAAATTATTTGGTTTATTTTTTGAAAGATCTCCTTCTCCTAATTCTATTACATTCCCATAACTTGATGCATACGGATATTCTGCTTTAGTTTCCTTATTTTTTTCAGGCATTCTAATTTTAGTTTCAGCTTTTATCTGACCATCATCTTTGACAAAAAACCTCATATCTCCTGCAAAAGCTAATCCATCCACAATATCATTAATATTAGCGTATAAATCAAATGTCATCGTTTTTGAATGGGAATCATACTTGGTCGTTTTGATTTCTATCGATTTATAGTTATTTCCATAGTATACCTTGGCATTTTTAGAAACATTACTGATCTTTCCAAGAATTTCAAAGTGTCCATCTTTAGATGGGTTTAGAATGCCATAAATTTTTGATTTGATTTCATCAAGTTTTTCAGTTTCATATTCTAAGGCACTACCATCGTCATAAGCAATGATATTTCCCTTATCATCGTATTTATAATCGTATTCCTCTATTCTCTTACCAGTTTCACTTGTAAAGTCATCAACTTCTCTAAATTTCTTTTTAATGAGTTTCTTTAAATCTTTGCTTTCAAAGTCTCTAATTGTTGAAATTGTTTTATGAATAGTCAAGCTAGATTTTTCTTCGGTAGCCTCTTCATTTTCTTGATGATGTTCTACTTCAGTTGTATCTTTTTTAAGACTATCCTCTTTTCTATTTTCTAAATTTTTAAATTTAGATTCGGAAATCTCGCCAAGCTTTTGGTATTTAGATGAATCTTGATCAGGATCTACTAGATAATAGGAAATCATCCCATTTTTATCAGCATGATCAGCAAATTTAATTCTATGAATCTTTGTGAAATTGCTAGAACCGTCTAATGCAATCACTTCAATGATTTTTCCTCTTAAATCTCCTGCACCTTTAATTTCATAAATGGTATTTCCGTCTTTGTCAAGTTTTCTATTTCGTCCTTGACCCTCACCTGCATAAGTGACTTCAAGATTTTTCTCAACCTCTCCATCTTCATTAACAAGAGCGGCCCCAGCATACCAAACTTCGTTGGCAATCTCGTCAAATTTTTCAGGATGTTCTTTTTGATCTCTCGCAAATAGCGTTTCATTCTTATATTGCTCTTTGACCTTGTGATAAGTATCCTTTGTAATTAACTTAATTTTTCCAGGGTTTGAAAAATCAATTGAAACAATCTTTGGAGGGGTGTTATCAATTTTTACAGGAATATAGGAAACCTGCCATGGGTAATCCTTGGTTAATCTATATTTAAATTTATAGAAATATTGGCCTTCCGCAATCGGTTCAAATTGTCCTCGTATCTTAGTAGCAGGATCTTTTTTGTCATTACTTTCTGGGGCATTTTCTTCTCTACCTCTAGGGTTATAAATGAGTCCATCCCATTTCAAGTCACCCCAAACTTTTAGCTTAGAAGATTTAATGCCCTTTGCATCATTTCTTTTAGAGTTTAAAATTCCTTTAATAAAGTGTTCTCTCGAAATGACTTTTAAGTCTTTTTGATTTTCTCCTTCTTTATTTGTATTTACTATTGAAATCACCCCTTCTTCTGCACTTCTTAATACAAGTGGAGAAGGCGTTAATCCTCTCTCAAGTTGAGCATCTTGAGGATTTCCATTTGAATCTAAAGGATAGATTTTAGCAATATTAGAGCCACTTGATGAAGGTGCGTTGATTCCTTCGTTATTGAAAGCAAATAATTCTGGATTTTGATCTAGGGATGTTGTATTTTTATCTTTTCTATTTTGGATAACTCCTGCTGGATTAAATTTATCTATACCATGTTCTCCACCAATCCCCTTATTTAAGGTACCTGGAATTTTTGGTTTACCATCATCATCATAACCTTCCATTGCTTTTGATTTTGATCCTTCTTCCCAGGCCCATTTATCAAGGATTGGTTCGTGGTTCCAATTCCCAGCAAATCCCATTAGAGGCATCGACAAAGAAGGTTGGAAGTTTCTTTTCTTACCGTTGGAGTTTAGAGCTTCCATTTCTTCCACTGACTCAAAATGAATAAATGATTCTACAAATTTATTTTTGTTTTTAGCTTCTCCAACATTTATAACCGCATTTAAATCAAAGCTGGAATTTGGACCTATAGTGAAAGTATCATGCTCAAATGTGATATTTGCTCCTTTGACTTTTTCTGGGTGAATTTCTGGAACAATTTGCTTCCCGTCCGGAGATTTTTCATCTTTATATGTTTCATCGAGTTTTAGCCTATCAGTTAGAGCATCTGTAGTTACAGTTGATGCAGAAACTTTAAAGGTTAAAGGTCTGTTTGAGGTATTGTGAAGCTTAATTGTAAAGTATTTTTTATCACCTTTTATTTCTTTAAGAGAAATGGAACCATATGAATTTACCAAACCTTTAGAATCTGTATTTTTGAAAGTTGCTACAACTTCATTTCTCAAAGCGTTGGCAACATTAATTAGCCCCGCTCCCTGCTGTCTAGGTGATGCAAAGTATTGACTCTTTTCTTTCCAAGAGGTTGCATCCATCATAGGTCTTGCAGTATTTTGTAGAGCTATTTTTGTAAGACTTGTAAGGTCTATTTTGTCATCTCCCTTAAGATTTTTCAAGACAGGTCTTTCAAGCAATTCCTTTAATTTTGGTCGAATCAAAACAGTAGAAGCTGCTACGATTGGAGTTGCCATACTAGTTCCTGACATATAACCATAAGTGGATTTACCATTGATAACATTTAGAGTGGATTTAATATTTTTACCAGGTGCTGAAACATCCGGTTTTAAAAGCAAGTCTGTTCTTGGCCCCCAAGATGTAGACCCTGCTGGGACTATAATATCTTCTTTATAAAGTTCTTTGTCTGTGTCAGCTGCAAATTTAAAGTCAATTTCTTTTTCATCACCTACATTCGGTTTATTAGAATTATAGCTTTCCATATCAATTGGATAGTATTGTTCTAAGTTATCTTTAAAATCTTCCTTATTATTTCTTTTGACTTCAGTTTTTTTATCAGGGTTAATCATGTTCCATAATTTTACACCATCATCTCCTGAAATTGAAAATACTTGACTAGTAGTCCCTTCATCCGCTTCATATCCCATAGCTGGAAGGTCTGTCCAATTATCTCTATTGTAGTAATTTACAGTATTTACAACCATAATGGCACGTGCGCCTTTATCCGTTGCTCTTTTAAAAGCATCTTTTAAATCCTTGGTATAAATTCTATCCATTACTGCAATTTTGCCCTTAAGATCCAAGCCTATCAAATCTTTGTCTTGACCTTTGCCTATATATACAAATTTTAATTTATTTGGAGTTTTTGACCCATCCTCATTTGTTAGGATTTTATTTTTATCGAAAAAAGCTCCTATATTTCTGTATTTAAAACTTTGTCCTCCAATGTTAACCTTATCAAACTCAATGGTTTGATTTTTAGCAGAAGCGACCGCTATCGCATCTTCATGTGCGGCAGTTCGTGTTACATTTCCAGTATCTGTCATTTTCAGATTATTATTGGCTACTAAATCCCAAGAAGAACTTGAAGCAGAAGTCGCAAAATTACCTGTAGCAACAACCATTGGGATTCCAGCTTTTCTTAATGCTCTAATAGCCTCCCAATATTTCTCGCCTACAAGACCTGTTCCCGTAAAGCCAGATGATACCGAAACAACATCGACATTGTGTTTGATCGAATCTTCAATAGCATGAAACATTGTTTCATCACCCGCGAACCCAGATCCTGCGTCAGAGTACATTTTATAAGAGAAAATTTGTGCATTAGGCGCAATTCCATCTATGCCATTAAAGTTCTTGATATCTTTTTCAGTATCATTTCCAGCAAGAATCCCTGCAATATGCATCCCATGTGGGTCAAAATAATCCCTACCATCATCATATTTTTCTACAGTGATTTTACCACCATTATAATAATTGAACGCATGAGGGATTTTATCACTCAACCAATAATTTTTATCAGTGCCTTTTAAATCTTCTTTTTTAAATTTCATTGAGTCTTTGGCATCATCATCGATCCTCATAGCCTTATGCCTATAATCTGTTCCAGTATCGATATTTGAAATGACCATACCTCTACCATCAAAATTTTTCCCAAATGGAGCATTAATAGACTTTAGGTAATCAATAGCTTCCTCAACTCCAATTTCCTTTCTGGCATGATTCATCATTGGTTGGACTTTTTGTGATCGTTCAACCGACGAAACACCTTCCATTTGTTTAATTTTGTCCAAATTATCTGGAGTTGTTTCAATGGCAGCGCCATTAAAAATCGTATTATAGGTATATAAAACTTTTGTATCCTCAAGATTGGATAGTTCCTTAATTACTTTTTCTCCAGATTCTTTATCTTTAAATTCAGCAATATAGACAAGTTTATCTTCTTTTTTAGGATTTTCTGTATCTTTATTTACAAATGAGTTCGCATCATCTCCTTTGGATTGATTGGAGTCTTCTTTGATACTTGCTCCTTCGTTACTAGTTTTTTTGTCTATCTTAGGCTTTCTACTAACAACTTCTTTTTCCTCAATAACTGTTGTCTTCTTCTCCTCAGTATCCTTTGAAGTTTCTATAACATTATGAAGTTCTTCAGATTGTTCATTTTTTTCTGTTTCTTTATCTGCTACTACTTTTTCTTTACCAGAAATTTTTAAAGCATCTTCAGAACTAGGTGCATCTGCTACTACTTTTTCTTTATCAGAAATTCTTAAAGCATCTTCAGAACTAGGTGCATCTGCTAAAATTACCTCATTGGGGGCATATGCTGCTAAAATAACTGCAGCAGTAGTTAATGACAATACCGTACTTTTTTTCATTATAATTCCTTCATTTTTTATTTTAAACCCAATAGATAGAAAACTTTAACCTTGCTAGCCTTTGTTATAAAAAGTTTTATGACGTATTATCTAGTGGGATAGAGTAGTACATTTATATATAATTGTTAGCTCTCTGAAAAATAGTATATCAATTAAAAAATTTTAAGTCAAGAAAAATTAACACGCATTAATTTTTTTTTTAATGTACATTAAAAAATATAAACCCAAAACTTTCGTAGTTAACTGGGATACATTATCAGCACATTCACACCATCAAAAATAGTAGCAATTAACTGGAATAACTACCAAAATCGCAAAAAGGGGTATGGATAGAATTTATGCCTTAATAAACATGCAAAAACAACCGCTATAATTTTCAACGGTTGTTTGTAACATATTTAATTTTTAACTCTCATCCTATCTTATCTCTTACGAACCCGCACTTTCGTAGGCATCCAAGCCCCTATCCCAGAGTTTTAAAGAAATAACAAAGAAAACAAGGGAAATCAACATCAACCCACCAATGTTAAAGAGCCCGTCTTTGTCCTGCAAGAAATAGCTGGCAGGATAGTAGGCCGTAAAGGCGAAAGGCACGATAAAGCTAATCAACCAACGAAGAAGCGAATTATAAATGGAAATCGGATACTTGGCAAAGTCATTAAACATATAAAAAATGTAAATCATGGCGCCTGACTGCTTGGTCCAAAAAGCGATACTGGCAGTCGCGATTTTCAAGGAAGTATAGATTAAGGTCGCAAAAGGAATGCAGACTAGAAAAATCAGGAATTTTGGAAGAGTCCAAACAATGCTTGATACTGTTGTCGCTAATAAAATTCCACCAACCAATAGTTCGCCCAGGGCATCAATCTGAAAGGTCTCAACCAGAATGTGAAAAAGAGGATTAATAGGACGCGTCAGGTACTTGTCAAACTCTCCTTTTCGCACCAAACGTTGCCCCAGTGCCCAGAGATTGTCAAAGAAGAGATGGTCCAATCCCTTGGGAATCAAAGAAAAACCATAGATAAAGGCGATTTCTTGAAAAGTCCAGCCTTCTAGCGAGGGGATGTGTTGAAAGAGCACATTGAGAAACAAGAGGTTCAGGCCTTGAGTCAGAAAAACTCCTAACACGCCCACCACAAAATCAACCTTGTACTCCATGATTTGCTTGATGTATTGTCTGATAAAAATCAGATGCATGCGTTGATATTTTTTCATACTAACCTCCCTGAATGGTGATGAATGTCTGGACCCGTTTCCAAATCAACTGAGACAAGCCCACCATCACTATGAGCCAGAAGAACTGTAGCAAGAGTGCTTGAAGAATCTGACTGGCATCGTATTTCCCAACGATAATCATAACCGGGGTATAAATTAAAGATGAAAAAGGCAAGAAGGATAAAATATCTGAAATAACCTTTGGAAAGAAAGCCAAGGGAATCAGACTTCCAGACATAAAGGCCACTATTGAAGTCTTGAGGAGATTGGAACCCCATAAATTTTTAAATACAAAGGCTGAAAATCCAAAGCAAATATTAAAGAAAAAGTTAATCAGATAAGCCAGCGTCAAGCTAAAAAGATAAAGTAAAATTAGGCCCAGCACTTCTACAATCCCTTGCCCCGATAAGATTTTCATCAAGACAATCACACTTAAAAATGGCAGTCCGACGCTGATAAAAATCAACCACTTGGAGCCAAGCTCGGTGAAAAGGTAAGAGGCCGCAAAATGCACCGGTCGCAACAAACGCATGATAATGGAACCATCCTTGACCTCATCACCAATCATAAAGGAGCTATCTGACCTGGTCAAAAGATTAGTCACAAAACTCATAATGATGTAGAGGGTGATATCTGCCATGCTGAAGCCCTGAATCGAAGAATCTTGCGAGGAATCAAAGACCGCCTTCCAGAGATAGAAAGCAACAAAAGCCCCCATGACATCGCCAATCCGATAGAGAATAAAGTTGACTCGATAGGTGATCAACTCCTGAACACCTGCATTGATAAAGGGTTTATAACGTCTCCACAATTTGACCATCTTAGAGCTCCTTTCGGTAGAAGCGACGGATAATATCCTCAATATCCGTATCTACCATCTTCAAATCGCGGATTTCAAAATCAGACAGGGTTTGCTTGATAATATCAGCCGACTGGTAGCGGGAACTATCGAATTCAATATTGAGACTGTTCCCTTGTCTATCAATGGTCATATCCGAAGAGCCTTCATAGTGAGAAAGGAGATGACTTTGACCTGGTACCAGTTCAAAAGAAAGAGTCTTCATCTTGCCAAAGGTTTCCTTGAGCTGGCTAACCGTTCCATCAAAAATCTCTTGCCCCTTGTCAATCATAAAAATCCGATCACAGAGTTGCTCAATGTCACTCAGGTCATGAGTGGTCAAGAGAATGGTTGTTTCTTCCTCCTGATTGATTTGGGTGATAGCCCGACGAATATTGTCCTTGACCGACACATCCAAACCAATGGTCGGTTCATCTAAAAAGAGAACCTTGGGATTATGAAGTAAGGAAGCCGCAATGTCCGCACGCATCCGTTGACCCAGTGAAAGAGTGCGCACGGGGTCCTTGATAAATTCCTTCAAATCCAAGACTTCATTTAAAAAGTCCATGCGCTTATGAAAGAGCGAGTCTGGCACATCGTATATCTCTTTCAAGACCGTATAGGTCTCTTGCAGCGCCAGATCCCACCATAACTGGGTGCGTTGTCCAAAAACAACTCCAATATCCTTGACATAATCTTGGCGATTGTCCTGAGGAATCTTGCCATTGATCCGACAATAACCCGATGTCGGCTTCAAAATTCCTGTCAGCATTTTAATGGTTGTCGACTTCCCAGCACCATTGGCTCCGATAAAGCCTAAAATTTGGCCTTTTGGAACTTCAAAGGTCAAATCCTTGACAGCTTCAAAGGTCTGCTTTTCAGGATGAATAAAGGAGCGCAAAGCTCCCTTCAAACCAGGTTCCTTAACTGTCTTCACAAAATTTTTCTGAAGATGTTCCACTTCTATCATTGCCATAAATCTCTCCCTATCGCAAGGAATAGCAACATTGTATTTTTGACTACAAATATCTAAATCCTTACTTTCTACACCTTCTCAATATTATTACAGAAGGCTTTATACCAACCTATTATAGTCCAATAAAAAATAGAATGCAAGCGTTTGCCTATAGATTATGAAATTAGAGATTTCTCTCTTAAAATAATACTTTTAAACAAAAATTCTGGTTTGATATTTTCCTTAAAACACCAAAAAACCTGCCCATTGGGCAGGCTACGAATTATAAAAAACAAACTATTTTGACCTATATGATTCACTATTTAATCAAAGAACTAATCTTTCATAATTCTTTTCACAATCCCATTTCTATCAATTAGAAAACAATCTGGAAAGGTCATCTGCTCCCATTTTTCATAATCAAAACTGGAATCAAAGTGATGTAGTAGTATTCCTATCAAATTCCCGTGTGAACTAAGTAAAATCGTTTTTTCTGAGTATCTCTCTTCCAATTCTATTAAGAAATTTAGTACTCTAGCTAGTGCATCTTGATTTGATTCCCCTTCTGAAAGAGATTCACTGGGATTTTGCCATAAATATTTAATACTATCTTCAAACTCAGAATCTTTTATAAAGGTTGAAGATAATTTTCGCTCTCGTAACCGATTATCAAGAACTATTTTATCAAATTGAATTGGCGAGCTATTAATCGTTTCAAATGCTCGTTTATAAGGACTAGAAAAATAATAATCAATATTAAAAAAATTCAAAAACTCTAACTGGTCAAGAGATAAAAATCCTTTTTCTGACAAAGTTCTATTAAAATCATCACTTGAAAATCTTGAATGAGCATGTCTAAGTAAAATATAAGAATTATTCATAAGTCATTCCTTTCAATTATTATCATCAGTCTCAATGGATTTTTAAGCCCTCAATTATTCTCTAAAAATTCTTTAATGCGAGAAACAATAGCATCGCTTTGATAATGATAGAGGTCGTGAGGCGCATCCATATAGACGACTTGAACATTAGACTGGTCGCTTGCAAATCTCTCTGCATAACGTTGCCACTCAGATTGGCTAAAACTAGTACCTTCACCGTTAGACACCAGTAGTAAGGTGGGAATTTTCGGATTGATGCTAGAAGTAACTTTCTTGGCATTTTCCTTTACCGTTTGGGATTCATGAAGCATGGCTTGTGACATCAACTGCTTATAAGCTAGAAGTTTATATTGTTTTCGTTCATTTTCGGTCAAAGTTTGATTTTTTATATAAAAGGACTCAGGGAAGTAGCGTAATAAGCCAATATTGCTGCTCCAATATGCTACAGTGAGTAAGGTCTGATTTTGCTTTAAATTCTCATAACTTGATGGCAATGCCCAATCTAAACCAATCAAAGCTTTCACTTCATCAGGAAACTTCTCCTGCCAAGCCAGACTCTCTAAACTAGCCATGGAATGAGACAGAATGATAAACGGCCCTGTGATATTTGCTTGGGAAAGAGCTTGGCGAGTCTCAGACAAAACTTCCATCACATCTCTTGAATGATTGCTATCATCACTATAACCATATCCCGCTCGCTCCACGATGACTACCTTATATCGTTTCGATAAGGATTCCGATACATTTTTAAAGTCCAATATGGGAGAAGCAATACCAGCACCTGAGAGAACTACTATAGTCTCAGGTCCATCCCCTTCAACGTAAATATTTATTTGATGTCCATTGACAAGAACTTGTTGTCCCATAGGTGATAGTGAGGCTTCTTCCTTTTCCAAACTGATACGGTGAAAGATGAATGTAGCGAGTAAAAACAAAAGAATGAAACTAAGAATGCCAAGAAACCATTTTTTCAGTATTTTCATAGCATTATTGTACAAAAAATAGAACCTTTTAGCAACTTAAGATTGGTTCTTCTACAGTATATTCGCTATATATCCAGACACAAAAAACCCACCCAATGGGCAGGTTTCATCTGTATTGTTCAGCTAGATTATGCTTTACCTTCTGAACCGAATACGTCGATACGTTCTTCAACTGATGCTTGGATAGCTTTTACACCGTCAGCCAAGAATTTACGTGGGTCGAAGAGTTTTTTCTTGTCGTATTCTGCTTCGTTTGCTTCGTAGTCACGAGCAAATTTACGAGTTGCGTTAGCGAATGCGATTTGACATTCAGTGTTAACGTTAACTTTCGCAACACCAAGTTTGATAGCTGCTTGGATTTGGTCATCAGGAATACCTGAACCACCGTGCAATACGATTGGGAAGCCTGGAAGAGCTTCTGTCAATTTCTTCAAGTGGTCAAGGTCAAGACCTTCCCAGTTTGCTGGGTAAGGACCGTGGATGTTACCAATACCAGCTGCCAAGAAGTCGATACCAGTTGCAACCATTGCTTTAGCGTCTTCGATTGGAGCCAATTCACCTTTACCGATGATACCGTCTTCTTCACCACCGATAGTACCAACTTCAGCTTCTACTGAGATACCTTTAGCGTGTGCTTTTTCAACAACGTCTTTAGCCAATTTAAGGTTTTCTTCAACTGGAAGGTGTGAACCGTCAAACATGATTGAAGTGTAACCAACTTCGATACACTCAAGTGCATCTTCGTAGTGACCGTGGTCAAGATGGATAGCTACTGGTACAGTGATACCCATTGACTCAACAAGGTTAGCGATCAAGTTGCGAGCAACTTTGTAACCACCCATGTATTTAGCAGCACCCATTGAAGTTTGGATCAAAACTGGAGCTTTTTTAGCTTCTGCTGCACGCAAGATAGCTTGAGTCCACTCAAGGTTGTTTGTGTTAAATCCACCAACTGCATAACCGTTGTCACGAGCTGCTTGGACAAATTTTTCTGCTGAAACGATTGCCATTTGTCAGGCCTCCTATATATTTTTTGGGACATCCCATTTACATTGTTCATTTTATCACTTTTTGATAAAAAAAGCTAGTTTTTCCCATACTTTAGATTGAATTTCTTACAATCCAATCAATGTAACCCCTTTCTTCTCCTTAGTCCTGAGTGACTTTGGGATAACGTATGAAGAAGGTCAATCGAGCATCCTGCATCTCAAAATGATAAGGTAATTTCTCGTGTTCTAATAAACTTTTGACCACAAAGAGTCCCATCCCCGAACCCTTGGCCTTACGACTAGCATTTTCAGAAAAAGACTGGGCCAGCTTTTCTTGTTCTTCAGAACTACAGCTATTCTCGATAAAGAGTTCCCCCTCTCTCTCTCCGATGCGGACCAAGCCACCTGGAGTGGAGTGCTTGATAGCATTGCTGATGAGATTCGATAATATCAGTTTCATGACAGATGGGTTTATGTAAGCCTGCTGATGGGTTAGGCTAATGTCTACCTGAAGTTCTCGCTCCTTGGCGAGCAAAGCATAATCCTTGACCAAACTTTGCGTCATCTGGACTAGGTCAATGTTCTCCTTCTCCTCTCGCAATTCCTGAACAGAAGAAAGAGAAAGTATCTGGAGAACGTGGTGACTGAGGTCATCCACAATTCCCAAGGCAACTCCAAGATAGTGATCTCTATCCTTATAACGGCCGACATTTTCTTTCATATTTTCGATTAGGATTTTCAAACTAGCCAGAGGTGTTTTCAATTCATGAGAAGCCCCTCGTAGGAACTCAACCTTCATCTTCTCCAGCTGAAGAATAGCTTCATTCTTGTCATGCAAGTCCGCAATGACAGTCAAGAGATGCTGGTAAAGGCTATTGATTTGTTCCTTGAGATCACCAATCTCATCCTTAGAATCCACGCGCAATCGCACTTGGGCATCCAAATCCATCATCCGACGGGTCACCCGCTTGATTTCCAAAATCGGGGCAACAATGGTACGAGCGTAGATGTAGGCCACCAAAAGAGAAATCAGAAAGGATGCCAGCAAGGTATAGGGAAGAAACTGGAGACTAATCTGCTCTGCTTCCTTTTGCAAGTCCATTGAAGCTAGAAATTGGAGAGTCATAGTGCTGCCATCTTGCGTTTTCACCTCACGCTCCTCAATAAAAAGGGAAGTAGTTTGACGGTCCGTATCCAGAGGAAGATTGTCCTTGACTTCTAACTTGTCCTCGGTCATTTCTCCCTTGACAGCTCCTTTGATATCACTGGTCTGGGAATACAAGTCTAAGACTTGCTCAATATTCTGCCTATCTTTTCCATCCAGGGACTGGGCAATGGCTGTCGCTTTCTGGCCAATGGTTTCCTGACGATGGCTTAGATAAGTAGAGGGAAAGAGAAAATAAATGGCTAAATGAAGACAAATAACCAGAACACTAAAAATCGAGAAGGTATAGATAAAAATCTTTGTAAATAAACCTGTTCGTTTCATTTTCTCTCCAATTTATAACCAACATTGCGCACAGTGAGGATGCAATCCAAGTCTAGCTTTTTCCGCAGTTCCTTGATATAGACATCAATAACACGGTCAAAGGGGACCTCATCTGTCGCCTTCCAGACAGCATCGATAATCTGAGAACGAGTCAAGGCCCGTCCCTCATTTTTCACCAGATAGTCCAGAATTTCCAACTCTTTAGCATTGATAGCCACTTCTTGACCTGCGAGGCTTGCGCTATAGCTTTCAAAGTCTACCTTGGTATTCTTATAGGAGAAGACTCTTCCTGTATCGTAGTAGCGCTTGAAAATCGCATCTACCCTCACTTTTAGAAGGGAGAGGGAGAAGGGCTTTTCCAGATAACCGTCTGCCAGAGAGGCAAAAGCACTCATCTTGTATTCCTCATCCTGAAAGGCTGTCAGCATCAAGACAGGAACCTGACTGGTCTTACGAATCTCTGCTAGGACTTCTAGGCCATTAAGCTTGGGCATCTGGATATCCAGTAGTACTAGAGCAACTTCATAGCTGGAAAATTTTTCCAGAGCTTCTTGTCCATCTGCTGCCTCAATGGTTTCATAACCACAATCCGTCAAATAGTCACTGATTCCCTCACGGATCATCTCTTCATCTTCTACAATTAAAATTTTCATAGAAAAAACGTTTCACATTCCTTTAAATTTCTTGTAAATCTTCTCTGTTTCATCCTGATAAGAAGAGTCCTTATACTCAATGAAAATCAAAGAGCAAACTAGGAAGCTAGCCGCAGGCTGTACTTGAGT
>NZ_JUNW01000054.1:0-48269 GCF_001075675.1 Streptococcus oralis | reverse complement strand
CTCGTGAAAAAAAGACCCGTTGGGGTCTTGACTCGCTTTCTTATTTCCGAGCTCATGAAAAAGAGGGCCATCCGGGCCCAACTCGCAATCACATTTCTATGCTCGTGAAAAAAAGACCCACCCGGGTCTGAAAAAGAGGGCCACCCGGACCTGAAAAAAAGACCCACCCGGGTCTTTTTTTTAATCTTCGTTTACGAAAGGCATCAAAGCCATTACGCGAGCGCGTTTGATAGCTGTTGTTACTTTACGTTGGTTTTTAGCTGAAGTTCCTGTTACACGACGAGGAAGGATTTTCCCACGTTCTGAAACGAAACGGCTAAGAAGCTCAGTATCTTTGTAATCAACATATTCAATTTTGTTTGCTGCGATGTAATCAACTTTTTTACGGCGTTTGAATCCGCCACGACGTTGTTGAGCCATGTTTTTTCTCCTTTATAGTATTAATTGTCCATTAGAATGGTAAATCATCATCTGAAATGTCCAATGGATTTGTTGCTCCAAATGGATTTTCAGAACGTGAAAAGTCTGGTACTGGGTTTGCAGGTGCTGATTGACCAGCAGTTGGTGCAGAATAAGCCCCACCTGTATGTCCTTCGCGCACTCCGCGGCTTTCCAACATTTGGAAATTCTCAGCCACGACTTCTGTTACGTAGACACGTTGTCCTTGCTGGTTATCGTAACTACGAGTCTGGATACGACCTGTGATCCCGATAAGAGAGCCTTTTTTAGCCCAGTTAGCAAGATTTTCAGCCTGTTGGCGCCACATAACGACATTGATAAAATCAGCCTCACGTTCGCCATTTTGACTCTTGAATGTACGGTTTACTGCAAGAGTAAAAGTCGCAACTGCTACATTTGATGGGGTATAACGCAACTCAGCGTCACGTGTCATACGCCCTACAAGTACAACATTGTTAATCATAATCTACCTTCTTACGCGTCAAGTTTGACGATCATGTGACGAAGAATGTCAGCGTTGATTTTTGAAAGACGGTCAAACTCTTTAAGAGCTGCGTCGTCGTTTGCTTCAACGTTAACGATGTGGTAAAGTCCTTCACGGAAATCTTGGATTTCGTATGCAAGACGACGTTTTTCCCATGATTTTGATTCAACAACAGTTGCACCGTTGTCAGTCAAGATAGAGTCAAAACGTGCTACCAAAGCGTTTTTCGCTTCTTCTTCAATGTTTGGACGAATGATATAAAGAATTTCGTATTTAGCCATTGATATGTTCCTCCTTTTGGTCTAATGACCCCAAGACTTTGCAAGGGGTAAGTGAGGTTTGCTCACAATTAACTATTATACTAGAAATACTAGTAGATAGCAAGAGAAAAAAGATAAAAATGAAAAATAACTCTATTGCTTAGAAATAACATTCTCTTTCAGTTCTAAAGCTCTGGCCATCTCTTTCAAAATGAAGAATAGTGAAAAGGCGACTATTACTAAAAAGAATCCTAAGTAAATAAAGGCTTCTACAAAACCTAGAGCATCAATCAGCCATCCCGTAAGAGGAAAAATAACAATCATACTCAGGCTGAACATCATGGAGTAGACACTTAGCATGGTTGCCCGTACCTCACTTGGGAGTCGCTTTTGTAAATCGTTGTCAAAAATCGGTTGAAAGAGAGCATATAAGGCGTTACTAATCAAATAAATGAAAATATAAATCAGTGGCGTACCAAAGTAGGAAAGTAAGTAGGTCACCCCCGTCAAGAGTACAAGAATAGGAAAGAGCTTTAAGGCTGCATACTTCTTTCCAATCTTACTCGCTAGATAAACTGCCCAGATATTCAAAACACTACCGATTAGCATGACCATCGAAATCTGCCATCCTTCTAAGTCCGGCAGTTGATTTTGATAGTAAAAATAAAACATGCACATCAGTGTCCCGATGATTTGGGACAGAATCATCCAACCAAAAAGACTGGGATTTCTCTGTAGCTCCTCTTTAACAGTCAACATAATCTTTTTCATGGTCAGACGCTCAGATTTTTGCGCTTTAACACGAGGCTCTTTTAGCATCCAAGTTAGGAAAAGAACGATCATAGAAGTGGCAATCATGATATAGTAGGTCAAGTGCAATTGACCATGGACAAAAAATCCCGCTAAAACGGTCCCCAAAGACCGAGTTCCTTCTGCTACTCCTGACATAAAACTTGAGATAGACAAGTAGCGCTCTTTTAATCCAGCCTCCACGGCCGAATCATAAACCATGGCTGCACTCGTCCCCGAATCAAAATTATAAGACAAGGCACTCACCACCATAGCGAGGGCATAAATCCAAAAATTACCTTGCCCAACTAGCATGAGAATAGACGATGCGATCCCAGCAATCCGACTTAAATATAGATTGGTTTTATAGGAATAGCGGTCAGCTAACATTCCAGAGGGAATTTCACAAATGACACTGGTAGCATGAAAAATACTTTCCAATAAGCCGATCTGCCAAAGTGACATCCCATTGTGACTGAGAAATAGAATCCAAAAGCTGGTAATGCCAAAAAAGGCAAAAAATTCTACCCCAGCCATGAGACCGATATTCTTCCGATAATTTGGTTTAAACATCATTTCTCCTTTAACAAGTGTATATATCCTTGTGTCTGTCACTTGTTAATCTGTGCTTTACATGTCCCTCACCTCTTCTTTCTTCTACTTTGAAAAAACGCCCCTAGGGCGTTTTGATTTATTTTACGGTTTAATACGGTGCAACATACGTGGGAATGGAATGGCTTCACGGATGTGTTTTGTACCTGCTGCGAAGGTTACCATACGTTCAATACCGATACCAAATCCACCATGTGGTACTGTACCATATTTACGAAGGTCAAGGTAAAATTCATATTCTGTACGATCCATGCCCAGTTCTTCCATTTTAGCTACAAGAGCATCGTAGTCTTCCTCACGCATAGATCCACCGATGATTTCTCCGTAACCTTCTGGTGCCAGCAAGTCTGCACAAAGCACGCGCTCTGGATTTCCAGGAACTGGTTTCATGTAGAAGGCCTTGATAGCTGCTGGGTAGTTCATGACAAATGTTGGCACACCAAAGTGGTTTGAAATCCATGTTTCGTGTGGTGAACCAAAGTCATCGCCATGCTCCAAATGCTCGTAGTCAGCATCTTCATCGTTTTCATGCTCTTGCAAAAGGTCAATGGCTTGATCGTAAGTGATGCGTTTGAACGGCTCTGCAATGTAGCGTTTCAAGAGATCTGTATCACGTTCCAAGGTTTCCAAGGCTTGAGGCGCACGATCAAGAACACCTTGAAGAAGGGCTTTAACATAAGCTTCTTGCAAGTCAAGTGACTCATCGTGTGTCAAGTAGGAGTACTCCGCATCCATCATCCAGAACTCAGTCAAGTGACGACGCGTTTTTGATTTTTCAGCACGGAATACTGGACCAAAATCAAATACACGACCAAGAGCCATAGCCCCTGCTTCTAGGTAAAGCTGACCAGATTGACTCAAGTAGGCTGGCGTTCCGAAGTAATCTGTTTCAAAGAGTTCTGTTGAATCTTCAGCCGCGTTTCCTGAAAGAATTGGGCTATCAAATTTCATGAAGCCGTTCTTGTCGAAAAACTCATAAGTCGCATAGATAATCGCGTTACGGATTTGCATAACCGCTACTTGCTTACGAGAACGGAGCCACAAGTGACGGTTGTCCATCAAGAAGTCTGTGCCGTGTTCTTTTGGAGTGATTGGGTAGTCTTGAGATTCACCGATCACTTCGATGTCTGTAATATCCAACTCATAGCCAAACTTAGAACGTTCGTCTTCTTTGACAATTCCTGTCACATAAACAGAAGTTTCTTGGCTCAATCGTTTGATGACATCAAACTTCTCAAGTCCCACTTCTTCACCAAATTTTTCTACAAAGTTTGGTTTAAAGGCTACACCTTGGAAGAAGGCTGTTCCATCACGCAATTGCAAGAAGGCAATTTTCCCTTTTCCTGATTTGTTGGCAACCCAGGCTCCGATGGTCACTTCTTGACCAACGTAGTCTTTTACATCGATAATTGTTACACGTTTTGTCATAATCTATCTTCCTTTTTTCGTTTAACTTGTCCGAAGACATCATTACCCACTATTTTACCATAAATAGACTGCGATAGCTAGGTTCTACTAGAGAAAAATCGCGAGATTTTCATTACAAAAAATCTTCGCTGAAAAGGCGAAGATTCTAAGTTTTATTTTTCCATAAACTGGTGCAAACGACGAATAGCTTCTTTCAAAGTATCCAAGTCTGTGGCATAGCTGAGACGAACATTTTCTGGTGCTCCAAATCCAGCTCCTGTAATCAAGGCCAGTCCGACTTCTTCGAGAATAGCTGTTGTAAACTCTGTCACATCGGTATAACCCTTCATTTCCATCGCTTTTTTAACATTTGGGAAGAGATAGAAGGCACCTTGGGGCTTGACAACTTCAAAACCTGGGACTTGGCACAAGAGTGGATAAATGGTATTCAAACGTTCTTCAAAGGCTTGGCGCATGGTTTCAACAGAGTCTTGCGGTCCAGTTAGGGCTTCAATGGTAGCATATTGTGATACAGCAGTCAGGTTGGAGGTCGTTTGTCCTGTTAGTTTGCTCATGGCAGCAATAATTTCAGGATTTCCCACAGCATAACCTACCCGCCAACCAGTCATGGCATAGGCCTTAGATACACCGTTAATCACAATGGTTTGCTTGCGAATGGCTTCTGACAAACTAGAAATTGGAACAAATTCGTTCCCGTTATAAACCAAACGACCATAAATATCATCTGCTAGGATAAGGACATCATGCGCAACAGCCCAATTTCCAATAGCCATGAGTTCCTCACGAGAGTAAATCATACCGGTCGGATTCGATGGTGAATTGAGAACCAAGACCTTGGTCTTATCTGTTCGGGCTGCTTCTAGCTGCTCTACTGTTACTTTAAAGTGATTGTCTTCCTTGGCCTGGACAAAGACTGGCACACCTTCTGCCATCTTGACCTGGTCTCCATAACTGACCCAGTATGGTGTAGGGATGATGATCTCATCACCAGGATTGACCACAGCCATAAAGAAGGTGTAGAGAGAGAACTTGGCACCAGTGGCAAAGGTAACCTCGTTGGCTGCAACAGAATACCCATAATAGCGTTCAAAATAGGTATTAACAGCCGCTTTTAACTCTGGTAGGCCTGAAGCAACTGTATAAAAGGAAGCTCGTCCATCTCGAATCGCTTCTACCGCTGCATCCTGAATGTTTTCAGGAGTATGAAAATCAGGCTGTCCCAAGGTTAAGAAAAGAACATCCTTTCCCTGAGCTTTTAATGCTTTGGCTCTTGCATCACTAGCTAGAGTGACGCTTTCTTCCATTTCTAGTACACGTTTGGATAGTTTCATATGCCCTCCTTATTGGATCACTGCTCCTGTTTCAAAGTCGACCAGATAGTACTGGTTTCCTGACTTGACTTCCCAAATCGGCTTGTCCTGATAACGACCAAAGGTAATCTTGTCAATGTCGCTAGCTCCTTTTTCCCTCGAAATCGTCGCTGCCTTGTCTTGAGAAATCCCCTTATCAAGCTGATAAACATAAATCTTGTGGTCATTCTTTTCAATCAGTACGGCAATGGCCTCTTGCTTTTTATTATGTCCTAAAATGCTGTAATAACCTTCTAGTCCATTATAGAAATCAACCTGATCTGCCTTTTCCAATTCAGCATACTGCTTGGCCAGTTTTTCTCCTTCAACCCTAGCATCTTGATAGGGTTTCATGCTGAGTGATATCAGATAAAGGAAGGAAGTGGTCATGACTAGTACTACCAGAGCAATGCCGATTCCATACTGTAAAAGTAGCTTGTTTTTTGCTTTTTTCTGTCTTAGTTTCACTCGTCTATTTTACCATCTCTCCTTCTTTATTACAAGTGAAGACGGGAACATTCTAAGATTCTTTTCCTATAAAATGTAAGTTCTTGTTTTTCTCTCTCATTATTGATAAAATAACCTTATGAAACAATATTTGAAAGAGAAAATTTCCGATAATCAATTAGACTTAAAAACGGCTATCGTCCTCAATAAAGCCATACGGACTTTTAAACCATATGAAGCTAAGGCTGCTAAAGAACACGGGCTAACACCCACCCAATTTTCCGTTCTGGAAACCCTCTATAGCAAGGGGGAACTACGCATTCAGGATTTGATTGAAAAAATGCTAGCCACTTCTGGAAACATGACTGTTGTCATTCGAAATATGGTTCGAGATGGGTGGATTTCTAGAACTTGTGACCCCAAGGATCGTCGCTCTTTTTTCCTGAAATTAACACCTGCAGGACGCAGAAAAATCGAAGAGGTTCTTCCTGACCATATCGATTCTATCGTAGAAGCACTCAGCATCTTGGAAGATGGCGAAAAGGAAGACTTAATCCGCATTTTAAAAAAATTTAAAAATTTGTGAGCAAAATTATTGCTAATTAGTATCATTTGTTGTAACATAGATGGTAACAAAAGGGCTCGCTCTTTGAATTTTAAGCTAAAGGAGACACATCATGTCTAAAAAAGTACTATTTATCGTCGGTTCACTTCGCCAAGGTTCTTTCAACCACCAAATGGCTCTTGAAGCTGAAAAAGCACTTGCTGGAAAAGCAGAAGTTAGCTATCTTGATTACTCAGCTGTTCCTCTCTTCAGCCAAGATTTGGAAGTTCCAACTCATCCAGCTGTAGCTGCTGCTCGTGAAGCAGTCCTTGCTGCGGATGCTATCTGGATCTTCTCTCCAGTCTACAACTTCTCTATCCCTGGAACAGTGAAAAACTTGCTTGACTGGCTCTCTCGCGCCATTGACTTGTCTGATACACGTGGTGCTTCTGCCCTCCAAGACAAGTTTGTTACTGTCTCATCTGTAGCCAATGCTGGTCACGATCAACTCTTTGCTATTTATAAAGACCTCTTGCCATTTATCCGTACACAAGTCGTTGGTGACTTTACAGCTGCTCGTGTCAATGACTCTGCTTGGGCAGACGGAAAATTGGTGTTAGAAGAAGCAACTGCATCATCACTTGTCAAACAAGCTGACGACCTTCTTGCAGCCATCAACTAATCCAGCAAAAACCAGCTCGAATGAGCTGGTTTTATGCTTGTTTCACAAAGACGAGTTCTAATTCACTTGATAAATCAGGTCGGTAGCCAAAGCCGGCAAAACTGAGCTTGCGAGCTTGTTCGACTGTATGGACTTGCCCCTCTATCAAGGCGGTCAAAAAGGCGCCACGGGCTTTTTTTGAAATAGTTGAGTGGATTTTCAACTGACCTGCCTTATCCTCCATAAATTTGAAGGTCACCATCTTTTCTCTAATTTCCTTAGAAAATACGGTTTCAAACTCTGATGATAGGAGGGAGAATAGCAAGTTCTCATCTTGTAGGGCCTCATCGTAGGCTGACTTCCAATGACTCTTTAAAGTCTTACCAGCTACTTTTAACTTCATCAGAAAGTCCAAACGGTGAGGAGCCATGGGAGATAAGGCGGGGACAACACCGTATAAAGCCGAGGTAATCAGGACATGATTTTCAAGATAGGTTTGTTCAGCCTCGGTTAACCCATTTCGTTTGATGTGACGATACATGAGACCATCGAAAAGTTTCAAGGCTGGATAATTTTTAGCCCTGTGATCTTTTAAAGCTTGAATATGGCCGTACTCTTCTTCTGCTTTCTCGGCAGATACCTTATAAAAACTTTCTAATTCACTAGCTGAGTAGTGCGCCAGTGAGTCAAGGACTGCCTGACTTTCTTCCCTCAAAGGGAGCGCATTAATATAAGGATGGTCTGTGTTCATTTCTTTGGCTGTTGGGATTAAAATTTTCATATTGCTAGTGTAGCATATTTTTCAACCACTACCAAGAATTTCATCTTAAAAACCTCGGTTCATACCGAGGTTTCTTTTACTTGACTTTAAAGGTCTTGAGATAATTATCTTTTCCAACTTGACCTTCAAAGGATTGACCATTTTCGAGGTAAGGAAGGTCGTCTGACACTGAAGCCTTGACCTTATAAATCTTGCCATCAACTTTAAAGAAATAGACGGTATCACCCTTGATGACAGCTGATTTAAGGTCTGAGACGATACCCTTGATGTTTTCTACCGTTTCATTATCCAACTCGAGGTCATTTTTATTGGCATACTTGCTGAGGAGTTCATCTACCGTAGTTGATACGATGACGTTTTGGTACTCCACGGCATCGACCAATGCATACTCCTTGACCAAGCCTGCGTTATCTTTCAAGCCCATGATATAAAGAGGCTTGTCATTGAGATTAACAAGGATAGGGAAGGTAGCCTTGTAGGCCTTCTCTTGCACTGCTCCCTCTGCAGAAGCACGGGCAGATTCTTCGGTTGCTGAAGCTAGATTGTACTTGGTGATTTCACCAGTACGCATATTTTCAAGGATAAATCCTAGATTACTTTCGTCAGCATTTGCTGAAGTCACCCCAGTGTAGAGATAAATGTCATTTCCGATAGAAAGATAGTTATAGCCCTCAGTCGTTTGGGTAACATTTTTCTTAGAAATCAAGGCATTCCAGAAGCCGTCTTTATACTTGCCGTTGTAATTGATTTGCTCGATGGTTTCTTCAGCTGGATAGACACGATCCACCCATTCTGGGACTTCATCCAAGCTGTATTCCTTGGTTTCTCCATTGGTGGCATCCAAGATAATAACAGATGAAGGACGAGGAACTCCTAGACCAAACTGTTTTTGATAAACGGTTGCTACATAGAAGGGATTGCCTTCATCATCCACCTCAAAGGATGGCGTTTTAAAAATCTTGGTTGGGTACTTGATTCGAAGATGACGTTTGACATCACGATTAAAATACTCAGAGTCTGAATACTTCATGGGCGTTTTTAAATCCACCAATTCCGCATTTCCTGTCACCATATCAACCTTGATATACTCGCCAATTCCCTTGGACTGATTATTAAACCATTTGATCGGGTCGGCATACTCCAAAGGAGTCACTCGATAAGGTTTGCCATCAACCGTCAGCTGGGTATAAGTATCTGCTGCTACGTACTGGGAGACCTTATCCGTCAGAGAGCCTAGATAACGGTCTCCAATCTTCTCTGCAGTGCTCCGATCTAGGATTGGAACCTTACTGGTATCACTCTTAGGAAAATCTTTAAAGTCTTTTTCTGTGATGGACACAACATTAGCATAATTTTTTGCTTGGAAAAAGCTAGAGGTTACCAGGCTTACCAGACCAGCAAGGGCAAAAATGATACCTGCAGTCAGAAACAATCCTCTACTAAGTTTGGTAAAAAGGAATCCTTCTAGATTGAGATCTTTGGCAGCCTTGCCATGGCGTACATGAACAGTTTTGAGGAGATTGGTATCCTTTCGGAAACTAAACAAAATCCCCATCACCACCAGATGCCCACAGAGAAAGAAGATGAATTCCCAACTAGTCAGATTGAAGGGCGGTAAAAAGATATACCAAGTCGTTGCGATAAAAACAAGTTCAAATAGTATGCGTTTCATCTGAGTTCCTCCTAAATAATCCGTCCTTCCAAATGATCCAGTTCATGCTGGCAGATCTGAGCTGGAAAACCTGTTAGCGTAATGGTCTGCTCCTGCCACTTACTATCACGATAGGAAACCGTAATCGTTTCATAACGAGTCGTCGTTCGAACACCAGTCAAGGACAAACAACCTTCCTCGGTCTCGTAAGGTCCTTTATAAGAAAGGAGAATGGGATTAAACATGACCATGGGAACCAAGCCAAGATTAAAGATAATCACGCGCTTCTGCACGCCAATCATATTAGCCGCTAGACCGACACAGGTTTCGCGATTAGCCAGCAGGGTATCCTGTAAATCTCTAGCCAGATAAAGGTCTTCCTGACTTGCAGGTTTTGAGACCTGCGACAAAAATAAGGCATCTAGGACAATTTTCTTTTCCATTCTCTTTCACTCCTTGCTATTTTACTTTATTATAGCACAAAAGGGAGCGACTTCTAACCATTCTCCTCAAATGCAAAAAAAGCCATCCGAAGATGACTTTCTTTTTAAATCGCATTCTTATCAAGACCAAGTTTACGTTGAACAAACTTGACGATTTCGACGATAAGTATCATTGAGAAGCTTCCAGCTAGAACAATACCCCATTGCGATAAGTCTAGTTTGGTTACGTGGAAGATACCTTCAAGCGGTTCTACAACGATGGTCGCCATCAGAAGGATGAAGGATACCAAGATGGACCAGTTAAAGGTCTTAGACTTGAATGGGCCAACTGTCAAGATGGATTGGTAAACAGACTTGACATTGTAGGCATGGAATAGTTGAATCAAACCAAGGGTTGCAAAGGCCATAGTAAGGGCATCCGCATGAATGGCATGATTGTCACCCACATGAACTGGGTAAGCAATTGCAAGTCCATAAACACTCATAACAATAGCTGCTTGGAGTACACCTTGATAGATGATAGAACTCAAAACACCACCTGAGAAGAAGCTTGACTTACGTCCACGAGGTTTGTGGGTCATAACACCTGGCTCAGCAGGTTCAACACCAAGAGCGATAGCTGGGAAGGTATCGGTTACCAAGTTGATCCACAAAAGATGAACTGGCTGCAAGACGTCCCAACCAAACAAGGTTGATAAGAAGATAGTTAATACTTCAGCAGTATTGGCAGAAAGTAAGTACTGAATAGTCTTTTGAATGTTTGAGAAGACCTTGCGTCCTTCTTCAACTGCGACGATAATGGTCGCAAAGTTATCATCTGCAAGAATCATGTCAGAAGCCCCCTTAGAAACCTCTGTACCAGTGATTCCCATACCGATACCGATATCGGCTGTTTTCAGAGCTGGCGCATCATTAACACCGTCACCTGTCATAGCAACAACCTTACCTTGTTTTTGCCAAGCCTTGACGATACGAACCTTGTGTTCTGGAGATACACGCGCGTAGACAGAGTATTGACCAACGACTTTTTCAAATTCTTCATCTGACAGTTCGTTGAGTTCAGCACCAGTCAAGACATGGTCTTCCGAGTCATTTTCATCGATGATTCCCAAACGTTTGGCAATGGCTTCCGCTGTATCTTGGTGGTCACCAGTGATCATGATTGGACGGATTCCCGCTTCCTTAGCGACACGAACAGCTTCTGCTGCTTCGGCACGTTCAGGGTCAATCATTCCAATCAATCCAGTAAAGATCAAGTTGTTTTCAAGCTCTTCAGAAGTCAGGTTTTCTGGAATGCTATCGATAATCTTATACGCACCCGCAAGAACACGCAAGGCTTGGTGAGCCATTTCAGAGTTGTTTGTGTGAATTAAGTCATTAACTTTCTCATCAATCGGAGCAACATCTCCAGCCTTATCACGAGCAACACAACGTTTCAAAAGTTGATCTGGAGCCCCCTTGACTGCTACGAGGAATTTACCATCTGGTAATGGATGAACCGTTGACATGAGTTTACGATCTGAGTCAAATGGTAACTCAGCTACACGAGGATATTGCTCTAAAAATCCTTTAACATCGTAACCCTTGTCCAAGGCATACTGGATGAAGGCTGTTTCTGTTGGATCCCCGATCAGGTTTCCTTCAGCATCAATCTTGGTATCGTTGGCCAAGACAACTGAACGAAGTAGTGGCATGTCCAAGCCAAGTTCAATGTCATCAGCTGAGTCATGTAGGACTGCGTCATAGAAGACTTTCTCGACTGTCATCTTGTTCATGGTAAGCGTACCAGTCTTATCAGAAGCGATGATTTCAGTCGAACCAAGCGTTTCAACTGCTGGTAACTTACGAACGATAGAGTTTCGTTTGGCCAAAACTTGAGTACCAAGGGCAAGAACGATGGTTACGATAGCTGGGAGTCCTTCTGGAATGGCTGCAACAGCAAGCGCAACAGAGGTCATCAACTCACCAAGTGGATTTTTTCCTTGAATGAAGACACCAACAACAAAAGTAACAAGGGCAATGACCAAAATTGCATAGGTCAAGACCTTAGAAAGGTTGTTCAAGTTTTGTTTGAGAGGTGTATCCGTCTCATCCGCATCTTGGAGCATGCCAGCGATATGACCCACTTCAGTGTACATACCTGTATTGACAACAACACCAAGACCACGACCATAAGTCACATTTGAGTTTTGAAAGGCCATATTGACACGGTCACCAATACCAGCATCTGCAGCGAGCTCGACTGTCAAGTCTTTTTCAACTGGAACAGACTCGCCTGTTAAAGCTGCTTCTTCGATTTTAAGAGAATTAGCTTCTAGCAAACGTAGGTCTGCTGGCACTACATCACCAGCTTCGAGAGCTACGATATCACCTGGCACCAATTCTTTGGAATCAATCTCAGCCATGTGCCCATCACGAATAACGCGAGCAGCTGGACTAGACATAGACTTGAGGGCTTCGATGGCTTCTTCTGCTTTTCCTTCTTGGTAAACACCAAAGGCAGCGTTGATGATAACCACGGCCAGAATAATAATGGCATCTGCGATATCTTCCCCACCAGAAGTTATGACGGACAAGATAGCCGCAGCAATTAGGATGATAATCATCAAATCCTTAAATTGCTCAATAAACTTGACTAGGAGAGATTTTTTCTCACCCTCTTCCAGTTCATTGCGTCCATATTCAGCTAGGCGTTTCTGCGCTTCGCTAGACGAGAGACCTTGTTCAGTTGCTTCAACTGACTTCAAGACCTCTTCAGGACTCTGAGTGTAAAACGCTTGGCGTTTTTGTTCTTTTGACATGTGTCTCCTCCTTGACATTGTGTGCAAAACAAGTTCTCTTTTAGTTTTATGACAAACAAAAAGAGACCTGTTAATCATAACAAGTCTCGCTGTTTAAGATAGTGCCGGAAAACATACTTTTCAGTATACAATTCGGAATGACGACACTATCACAGGTTTCTGCCAGCTACTCCCTTGAGTAGTACTATTATATCAAAATTTGAACAATTTTCAAGGGTTTAAATCAGATGAAACACTTTCTGAATCAAAAGTACGTTCACTGATAATGTATCTAGGACGACGTTTTGTTTCCATATAAATTTTTCCAACATACTCACCAATTACACCCAAACTAATCAATTGGACTCCACCAAGTAGGCTAACTATTGCATAGGTGCTCGCCCATCCAGCCACGACAGTACCAGCAAACTTACTCCATACAACCCAAATAATTAATAAAAAACTAAAGAGTGATGTCAGGACTCCCAGACTTGTAATCAACCTTATCGGTTTGATTGATAAACTAGTAATACCATCCATAGCCAAACCAAGCATTTTAGATAGGGGATAATGGCTCTCACCAGCAATTCGTTCATGGCGTTTATATGAAACGTAAGAATATTTAAAACCAACTAAAGGCATTAAACCACGAAGAAAAAGATTGACTTCAGTGAATTTTTCTAATTCCTTCAAGAATCTTTTAGAAACCAATCGATAGTCAGCATGATTAAAAACGACTTCTGCTCCAAATAGGCGTAAAACTTTATAAAAACCTTCAGCTGTAATTCGTTTAAAAGCAGAGTCCGTATCACGGTTATCACGTACACCGTAGACAATTTCAGAACCGCTTTTATATTCTTCAATCATTTTATCCATACAATTGATATCATCTTGTCCATCGGCATCAATGGTAATGACAATATCAGCAAACTGAATGGCCTCATACATACCTGCAAGTACACTACTTTGATGACCTCTGTTACGACTTTGCGATACACCAACCACAGAAGGGATAGATTTAGCATAACTTTCTATCAGTTCCCAAGTTCGATCTTTACTACCATCGTTTACGTACATAATTTTACTATGGCGGTGGATTTCTTCTTTCTTTATTAATTGTTCAATTTTTTCAACAAACATTGGATTAGTATGTGGTAAGACTTGCTCTTCGTTATAACATGGAACAACTATATATAAAATTGGCTTGTGTCTACTCATCTCTTTCTCCTAATCTTTTTATCCCAAAAGGAAAGTTAGTTCCTCTAAACATCCTGACTATCAATTCACAGCCCAAAATTGTCAATATGGCTACAAAAACTGTCGTTATATATTGATTAACAAAAATTCCAGTATATTTAGTAGACAACTCTTTGACTAATTTTTCTACCAAAACCAGAACTATCGGCGAATGTACTCCATAATAAATCAACGTTTTTTGTCCGATTGATTTCAAAATGGAACTCTCTGGAAGTGTTTTAAAAAATATAAGAACACTCCAAATTCCTGAAATAGCTGCCACATAAAATAAGAAATGATTCCCAATTTGCTGATAATACAAATCAACAATTTGATAGCCACTCACTCGATAGTTTAGTTTACTACTATAATTGGTAAGAATAAGTCCTATTGGTAAAAAGTAAATTGAAAAATACTTTTCTAATTGATGTAAATTATTCTTAGTCCATACTCCCAGCAAGATAAAAATCAGAGCAACAGGAACTAAATCAATATTCCAAATTAAATAATACTCCCTCTCATATACCTTCTGTCCGAGATAGACTAAAACCAAGAGAGATAGGATTATTATCAGCCACTGACCCAAATTCCATCTTCTCTTTAAAATAAAGTAACTGAAAACATGAGCCAAAAACATCACATTCAAAAACCATAATTGAAAATAAATATGCAAACGATCTGAAATCAGTAACTGTTTTATAAAATGAAGAATATCAAAACTCAGAACCTGATCAGGGTACATAACAAAAAGTTGAAACAGAAAAACAAAACTATTTAGCAAGAAAAAAGGAATAACTAAACTCTTTACCTTATTTAAACAATAGCCTGAGAAGGTTTCGTATTTTCTAACATTCAAAGTAAAACCAGATAAGAAAAAGAACAACGGTATGTGGAATGAATAGAGAAGCAACTTTGCATTATTTGGAACGAAGCTACTATGTCCAATGATAACTAATATAATCGCTAACCCTTTAGACATATCTATGTAACCAATTCGGTTCTTCATACTATCCTCCTGTTCCTAATTTTAAACGATAAACGCTCATATCTGAAGTGACAGATTCAACTTCCTCAAAGTAAACATCCTTCTGATAATGTTCTTTCATAATTTTTTTAACACTATCCATATTCCCTGAGGAAGTGGACCAAAAGAAGAGAATATTCTGATTGTTGATTGCAGAAGACAACAGATTTTCAGGTTCTTCAACTCCGTATCGTTTCATTTGTTCATAATAATGAGGAGAAAAAGTTTGCCAATTTCCTAATGTAGTTGTATTTGTCACTAACTGATTGGATCTTAATTTAAAAGTTGACAATGTAGGCTGTGAAGAAACCAAAGTGCCATATCCACCAAAAACAATAAGTTTATCCGAATTCCTCTGTACAAGATTTTGGTACTCTGAGACTACTGACGATTGAATATAGGGAAACCAATACAGTTCTTGTCCAAGCTGATTTATCCATACTGCTCCTCCTAGTATTCCCATTATTTGTAAGCTAAGGAACACCTTCCTCTTATCAAATAAACGTCTTTTTTCATAAAATGATCGAGCATAGAAAATAAATACTACTAAGAAACATACTATTAGAGGAATATACACACGCTCTACTACCCTCTGTCTAACAAAGAGAGCTCCAATTAAAAGTAATGGGGAAATCGGTACAAACCATCCGTATAGCTTCTTAGGATTAAAAATCAAGAACCAACTAATCAATATTAAAGAGAAGGTTGTCAGTATACTATTCTTAAAAAAATCTGATATCATCTGAGGCAGATTAAACGAGTATTTCTCTGAGAGGGAACGAACAGATTGAATGTTTGTTAAAAGAGTATTGCTTAAGGCTTTTTTTTCAGCAAATAACCAGTAGGTGGAGACATTCAAATCATTCTCACTTACTCCCAAAGCTTCAAATTCATTCGCATGTATTTGATAATCAATAGCAGGATAATCTCTCAAATTCGTACTTAGGGCATTCCATGTCAAATACTCCTGTACGTCAGCTTTCCCTAGTGTATATAGTTTATTGGAAGCAAAAATCAGTAAAATAACGCTAAATAATAAAACAATTTCTTTTCTTTTTTTAGAAGCTATCCATTCAAAGAGCAGAAAAGGGAATAACAGTAAAATAAAGCTAGATATAATCTGAGGCCTAATTGATAAACCAATGAATAATAGTGATAGTCCTGAAATGTACCTTTTGTCAAATAGTAAAAAAGTTGCTGCTGTAGCTGATAAATATGCGATAACGGAAAAAGAAAAATATTTAATAAGTATCAATTGGGCTAAAAACACAATTGGAAGCAAAAGATACAGTTTTTTCTTATAAAAAAAGATAGCATAGACACCAAAACTAATACAGTAAATACTAACTAAAAAAATAAAATAAATATTCCAGTTTGTAACCATTTGTTGAAGCCAAACCAAACCTGAAGATAATAAAATTCCTATGTAGGGTAGTAACATATTTTCCCCAGATAATATGGTTTGGTTTACCATGATATCATCTACAACAGGATATTCAAAACCTCTAAATGATATATAGAGATAAAAAAATAAAAATGGCAAAAATAAAAAAATTAAACTAAGTAGCCTACTGACCATATTTTTATTTATCATTACAAGATCTCTTTCGAATAAATATTACCCTTCAATTCTACCATATTTCCTTATAAAAAACTAGCTCACCTCCAACCTTGTAAGCCTATATCGTTTGAATTTTCCTTTGAAAACCAGTATAATGGTAGAATACTAAATGACTAGAAAGGAAGCCCGATGAACCAATCCATGTCAAATCTCAAATTGGCAGAACGTGGAGCCATTATCAGTATTTCAACCTACCTCCTCTTGTCTGCGGCAAAATTAGCGACTGGCCACCTCCTACAGTCTTCCAGTTTGGTAGCGGATGGTTTCAACAACGTATCCGATATTATCGGAAATGTTGCTCTTCTGATCGGTATTCGGATGGCGCGCCAGCCTGCAGACCGTGACCATCGCTTTGGTCACTGGAAGATTGAAGATTTGGCTAGTTTGATTACTTCCATCATCATGTTCTATGTTGGTTTTGATGTGCTTCGTGACACCATTCAAAAAATTCTCAGTCGGGAACAGACGGTTATTGACCCTCTAGGTGCAACTCTCGGAGTCGTCTCTGCGGCAGTCATGTTCGCAGTTTATCTCTATAATACTCGCCTCAGTAAGAAATCCAAATCCAAGGCCCTTAAGGCTGCCGCCAAGGACAATCTTTCCGATGCTGTCACCTCGCTTGGGACTTCCATTGCCATCCTAGCCAGCAGTTTTAATTATCCAATCGTGGATAAACTGGTCGCTATCATCATCACTTTCTTTATCTTAAAGACAGCCTATGATATCTTTATCGAGTCTTCCTTTAGTCTTTCAGATGGTTTTGACGACCGTCTGCTAGAGGACTACCAGAAGGCCATCATGGAGATTCCAAAGATTAGTAAGGTTAAGTCCCAAAGAGGTCGCACCTACGGTAGCAATATCTACCTTGATATCACGCTGGAGATGAATCCCGATCTATCAGTCTATGAAAGTCACGAGATTGCAGATCAGGTTGAGTCTATGCTAGAAGAACGATTTGGAGTCTTTGATACCGATATCCACATCGAACCTGCTCCTATACCTGAAGACGAAATTTTGGACAATGTCTATAAAAAACTACTCATGCGCGAGCAATTGATTGACCAAGGGAATCAGCTAGAAGAACTCCTTGCTGAGGACTTTCTCTATATCCGTCAAGATGGAGAGCAGATGGATAAAGAGGCTTATCAAGCCGAAAAAGAACTTAGTGCTGCGATTAAGGACATTCAAATCACTTCCATTAGTCAAAAAACCAAGCTCATTTGCTATGAGTTAGATGGTATCGTCCACACCAGTATCTGGCGTCGACATGAAACTTGGCAAAATATCTTCCATCAGGAAACAAAAAAAGAAGACAAAGAGTAACCCTATCCAGTGGATAGGGCCTTTTTGATTATGCTACTTTAAGCAAAGACAGACTATGACAGTTTGGAAGATTTGCTTTTCAAAGCTTGTTTTGCCTCTTTTCTTGCTTGACGATTTTGCTCGATGCGCCATTCTCTTTCATAGTACTTCATGGTCTCGTATACCCTTTCAGGAAGACCTACATCTAGTAGAAAGATAGGGATAATTAAGTCTGCTGACGGATGAAAAGGGAGACACCTTCTCTTCAGTAGAGTTAGAGGTGATTGGGATTTCACATTTTCGTTATTCTTAAAAAAAACTTCAATCCGATAGGAGTCCCTGTACTTCCCTCGAATCCGAGAGAAGGAAAATTCCTCTACATCAGCCCAAGCATAGAAATGACTGGGTTTCTTTGGATTCGGTTTGTAGTAAAACCCCTTAACTGTACATCTCAAATATTCCTTATCGGAACTCAACAGTCTGTATGTCTGATAAATAACTACTCCAGCACAAAAAAGTACAAACAGCATCAACAAAAGACTTACCGTATGAAGTCCCGTCCCCTTTTGCGAATACGAATGGAGATAATAGAGAGATAACAAGAAGAAAAGCACCGAAGCTAGGCCAAACAAGGCATTCCAAATGATTTTCTTGGGACTACGTTTAATGACTTTTTCTTCCATCATGCCAACTCACTTAAATATTCATAGCGTTCGTATTTTTCAAGAAGTTCTTCGTTTTTCTCGTCTAGCTCTTTCTGAAGCATTGCTAGTTTACCAAAGTCAGAGCCATTTGCCTGCATTTCTTCTTCAATGGTAGCGATACGATTTTCCAAGGCTTCAATATCTCCTTCAATGCTTGCCCACTCCTGCTTTTCTTGGTAGGTCATGCGTTTTTTGTCTTCACGGACCTTGACCACTTTCTCCTTTTCGGCCTTTTGCACTTGATTGACCATATCAGTTTCAAAGGCTTTTTCATCAAGGTAGTCGGTGTAATGACCAAAGAAAGTACGAATCTTTCCATCTTCAAAAGCGAGAATCTTGGTCGCTACCTTATCAAGGAAATAACGGTCGTGGCTAACTGTCAATACTGGCCCTGCAAAACCTTGCAAGAAATTCTCCAAAACTGTCAAAGTTGCAATGTCCAAGTCATTTGTCGGCTCATCCAAGAGAAGAACATTTGGTTTTTCCAAAAGCAATTTGAGAAGATAGAGGCGTTTTTTCTCGCCACCTGATAACTTCTCAATCAAGGTTCCGTGGGTCGAACGTGGGAAGAGGAACTGCTCTAGCAACTCAGCGATGGAAGTCGTAGAACCACCACTAGTCTTAACCTCTTCTGCTACTTCCTGCAGGTAATTGATGACCCGTTTGCTTTCATCCAAGCCTTCGATTTGTTGAGAGAAATAAGCGATACGAACGGTTTCCCCAATCACAACTTGCCCTGCTGTCGGCTCAAGACTTCCTGCGATGAGGTTAAGCAGGGTTGACTTCCCAACACCGTTGTCCCCAACGATACCGATACGGTCCTTGGCTTGCACCAAGAGGTTAAAATCTTGTAAAATGTGCTTGTTTTCATAGGCGAAGGAAACATTCTGCAACTCGATGACTTTTTTCCCAATCCGACTGGTTTCAAAGTTCATGGTTAAGTCTGTTTCAGCAACGCCACCTGAAACTTCTTTTTTCAAATCGTGGAAACGATTGATACGGGCTTGTTGCTTGGTCGCACGTGCCTGTGGTTGTCTGCGCATCCAGGCCAATTCTTGTTTGTAGAGTTGTTCTTTTTTGTGAAGGAGAGCAGCGTCACGCTCATCTTGTTCCGCCTTAAGGCGAACATAGTCCTGGTAATTGCCCTGATACTCGATCAAGCCTGCTCGGTCCAACTCGAAAATTCGTGTTGACAGTGCATCTAGGAAATAACGATCATGGGTGATAAAGAGAACCGTCTTCTTGGAATTTTTCAAAAAGAGGGTCAGCCACTCGATGGTCGCAATGTCCAGATGGTTGGTCGGCTCGTCTAGTAACAAGAGGTCGTGGTTGCCTAGGAGAACTTGCGCTAACTGGACCCGTCTTCTCAGACCACCTGACAATTCACCAACTGGAGTCGACAAATCCTGAATACCCAACTTGCTGAGAACGGTCTTGACCTGACTTTCGATTTCCCAGGCTTGAAGAGAATCCATCTCAGCCATGACCCGTTCCAAACGAGCCTGCTTGTCCTCGCTATAGTCGAGCATGAGGAGTTCATACTCACGAATCAACTGGATTTCCTTGAGGTCGCTGGAAAGAACCGTATCCAAGACCGTCTTGCTATCATCAAAATCTGGATTCTGAGTCAAGTAGCCAATCTGATAATCATTCTTAGCTGAAAAGGGGCTGACGTCCCCATCAAAGCCAGAAGTGCCAGAAAGGACGTCCAAAAGGGTTGTCTTACCCGTTCCATTAACACCAATCAGACCAATCCTGTCCAAATCATGGATAATAAAAGAAATATCCTTAAAAACGGTCTTGTCACCAACGGATTTGCTTAGTTTTTCAACGATAAAATCACTCATCTTTTCTCCCTCAGGTAAGCATGAATGGCATCACGGTCATTTTCCAACTCTCCATCGACAATGGCATATTCAATCTCTGTTAAAATTTCTCCCAAGTCTGGTCCTGGCTGGTAACCATATTCCTTGATTAAAATACCACCGTTAATCTGGATTTCTTTCTTGTCATGAATGGTCAAACTATGGTAAGTTTCTTTGATGGTTTGTGGGTTGACTGCTTTTCCTTGGGCCTGACGAAGACGTTCAGCTTGTAGAAGGGAATCCAAGTCAAAACGGTAACAATCACGCTTGCTCAACTCTCCTTCTTCTCGTAGAGCCAAAATAGTCAGCAAATCCTGAACCTGCTTGGCAAATTGACGTGAGGTTTTCCAATGCTTCAAAAATGGCTGAGCATCCTCAATTTCCAGTACCCACAAGAGAGCCGCCCAGGCTTGTTCGGAAGACTCAAAGGTGAAGTCCGCCTCTAAATCAAACAATTTTTGAAGCTTTTCTCGACTGTCTTCCATATCAGGGAGATAATCATAAGCTTGACTCTCAATCATGGAAGAAAGACCAACTCGCCAAAAAGGTGCCAGCAAGAGCTTATCAAACTCAACGAAGGTGCGCTCTACAGAAATTTTCTCCAAAAGCGGCGTTAAAGTCTTCATCGCCACAAAAGTTTCTGGCTCAAGTTTAAAACCGAGACTGGCCTGAAAACGGAAACCACGCATAATCCGCAAAGCATCTTCGTTGAAACGCTCACTAGCCACTCCAACTGCTCGCAAGACTTGATTTTCCAGATCTTTGAGACCATGGAACAAATCAATAATTTCGCCTGTCTCATCCAAAGCAAAGGCATTAACTGTGAAATCACGACGTTTGAGGTCCTCTTTTAGCGAACGCACAAAGGAAACCGCACTGGGTCTGCGATAGTCTACATAGACATCCTCTGTCCGAAAGGTGGTTACCTCATACTCCTCGTCACCATCTAAAACCAAGACAGTTCCGTGCTCGATTCCGATATCAGCTGTTCGCGGAAAAATCTGCTTGGTCTCTTCTGGATAGGATGAAGTCGCAATATCCACATCATGGATGGGACGATTGAGGATAGCATCTCGGACAGAGCCTCCAACAAAATAGGCTTCAAATCCTGCTTCTTTAATTTTTTCTAATACTGGTAAAGCCTTCTGAAATTCAGAAGGCATTTGCGTTAATCTCATAATAAGTGTTCTAATCCATAGACAAGCTCATGACGCTTGACAACTTCTTTGATTCCCAAATTGACCCCTGTCATGAAGGAGCTGCGATCATAGGAGTCATGACGAAGGGTCAATCCTTCTCCCTGATTGCCAAAGATGACTTCCTGATGGGCTACCAAGCCTGGTAGACGAACCGAGTGAATACGCATGCCATCAAAGTCAGCACCACGAGCACCCGCAATTAATTCTTCCTCATCAAGCGCACCTTGCTGGATAGACTCTCGAACTTCTGCCATCAACTCAGCTGTTTTTATAGCTGTTCCACTCGGAGCATCTTTTTTCTTGTCATGATGGAGCTCGATAATCTCCACATTTGGGAAATATTTGGCAGCCTGCGCCGCAAATTGCATCAGAAAGACAGCTCCCAAGGCAAAGTTAGGGGCAATCAAGCCACCCAAATCTTGTTCACGGGAAAATGCTTTTAGTTCTGTAATTTCTTCACTAGTGAATCCTGTTGTTCCAACTACTGGAGCAAAGCCATTTTCAAGAGCAAAGCGTGTATTTTCGTAGGCAACGGCTGGTGTAGTAAAATCCACCCAGACATCCGCTTCAACACCAGCCAAGTCAGCCTTATCATTGAAGACAGGAATTCCCTGCCATTCTGACTCAGACTCAAAAGGATCCAAAACTGCGACCAAGTCCAAGTCTGGATCAGCCAAGACCATCTGACAAGCAGCTTGGCCCATCTTTCCCTTAAAACCGGCAATAATTACTCGAATACTCATCTCTACTCCTGACTAAGATACAAAACTTGTAAGAACAATTTAGACGATTGGTGTATAGCTCAAGGCGATACTACCTTCTCCAAGGTGAGTCCCAATGACACTACCAAAGGTATCAATTGGAATCTCAGCAGTCACACCACTCTCCATCAAAAGCTGACGTAAATCCGCTGCCTTTTGAGGAGCGTCCCCATGAATGACTGTTATACGGTAATCCCCATCTTTTGTCAACTCCTTGATGACTTCCACCAAACGTTTGATTGCTTTCTTTTCTGTACGAACTTTTTCGTAAACTTCAATCACTCCTTGGTCATTAAAGTAAAGGATAGGCTTGATACTGAGGAGATTCCCTAAGACGGCTGCCCCATTTGACAAACGTCCTCCTTTAACCAAGTGGTCGAGGTCATCTACTATGATAAAGGCTGAATTATCAGCAATTTGGATAGCCAATTTCTCCTGAATCTGAGTAAAATCATCACCCTGTTCTGCCCATTCAAAGGCACTCTCTACCATAAATCCTAAAGGGGAACTTGTGATATGGGTATCTGGAAAGGCAATGGTCAAGCCATCATACTCATCCAACATGTATTGGATGTTCTGATAAAAGCCTGAAATTCCTGACGAAAGAAAGAGTCCCAAGACATGGGTATAGCCTTCATCTTTCAAGGAACTTAGAATCTCATCCAATTTGGCAATACTTGGTTGACTAGTTTTAGGCAATTCTGCAGACTGAGCCATTTTTTGATAAAATTCCTCAGCAGTCAGATTGACACCTTCAACATACTCCTCCCCATCAATATTGACAGGAATATCCAAGATAAATAGATTCTCTCTTTGCAGCGTCTTCTCCTCTAAATAGGCTGAAGAATCTGTAATGACAGCTAATTTCATGACTAAAACTCCAAATTGATCCCTGGAAGATCCAAGGCGATTTCTGTTACTTCATACGTCAAACGGTTGAGCATGTTCAAACATGGACGTGCCAAGGTTTCGACTTCTTCTTGGTTAAATTCGCTTGGTTCGTTGACAATTCGACCTTCCACATGGTTAACTTGAGAAATCGTTCCACTGATGACAAATTTGTCAAAGACAATCATAAAGCTCAAGATAACAACAAGCGAAGTCACTTGGTTTTCTTGGTCATGTTGGAGTAACTGGAAGTTCACGTCTACCTTGGTTTCAGGAGCTCCATTTTCATTTTCCCATTCAAAGTTACGAGCATCAAAGTGATACTGGCTAACAAATTCTTGTTCTCGTTTAAGATTCATTTTTCTCTCCCATTGCTACAATTTACTATGCAATTGTACCACATTTTTATCATTTCATCTAGTTTTCTAGGCTTTAGTCAATTCCGATTTCATCTTTAACCACAGCAGCAATCGTATCTACATAGTAGTTCACTTCTTCTGTTGTTGGGGCTTCTGCCATGACACGCAAGAGGGGTTCTGTTCCACTTGGGCGGACAAGGATACGGCCGTTGCCTGCCATCTCTTCATCCATCTTTTCGATGATTGCTTTGATAGCTGGTACTTCCATGGCTTTTTCTTTCATGGCATTTTCCACTCGGATATTGACCAGTTTTTGTGGGTAAATCGTCACTTCTGATGCTAGTTGAGACAAGCTCTTACCTGTTTCTTTCATGATCTTAGTCAATTGGACAGCTGATAATTGACCATCACCAGTTGTATTGTAATCCATCAAGATAACGTGGCCTGATTGTTCACCACCAAGGTTATAGCCTGATTTTCTCATTTCTTCGACAACATATCGATCTCCAACTGCAGTCACTGCCTTGTTAATGCCAGCACTATCCAAAGCCTTATGGAAACCAAGGTTAGACATGACCGTTGTCACGATGGTGTTTTGAGCTAACTGGCCTTTTTCAGAAAGGTATTTCCCGATGATGTACATGATCTTATCACCATCGACGATGTCGCCATTTTCATCGACAGCAATCAAGCGGTCACTGTCCCCGTCAAAGGCCAAACCAATAGCTGACTGGCTTTCTTTGACCACTTCTTGAAGAGCTTCTGGATGTGTAGAACCCACATTCAAGTTGATATTAAGACCATCTGGTGTCTCACCGATAACAGTTATTTGAGCCCCAAGGTCTGCAAAGATTTGACGAGCACTTGTAGACGCTGCACCGTTGGCTGTGTCCAAGGCCACTTTCATTCCCTCAAGAGGAGTTCCAGTTGAAACAAGGTAGCCTTCATACTTACGTAAACCTTCTGGATAGTCCACTAAGGTTCCCAAGCCTTCGGCACTTGGACGAGGAAGAGTATCTTCTGTAGCATCTAGCAAGGCTTCAATTTCTGCTTCTTTTTCATCATCAAGTTTGAAGCCATCCCCACCAAAGAACTTAATTCCATTATCAAGGGCTGGATTGTGGCTAGCGGAAATCATGACACCTGCACTAGCTCCCTCAGTTTTAACCAAATAAGCTACTGCTGGTGTTGCAAGGACACCGAGTTTGTAGACGCGAATCCCTACTGATAGAAGACCTGCCACCAAGGCAGATTCTAGCATTTCTCCTGAGATACGTGTATCACGTCCTACAAAGACTTTAGGGGCTTCCGTTTCATGTTGGCTAAGAACATAACCACCAAAACGTCCCAATTTAAAGGCCAATTCTGGCGTCAGTTCTACGTTTGCTTCTCCACGGACTCCATCGGTCCCAAAATATTTACCCATGTTGTTAATCATCCTTTTCTACTTTTTTGTTTATTCTTGTTTAGACAAGTCTGGTTTTGTTTCTGAACTCGTTGAAGACGAACTGCTGGTTGAAGAGCCCGTTGACGAGGTCACTGACGAAGAACTCGAGCTAGACGATACTGTTTTGGTTGTAATTTTCATTGTAGTGTCAAATGGCATAATGACGCTTGGTAGGACATTCCCATTTTTGTCAACTGCTTGTAGTGGAACAGAGGCAGAATAGTTACCTGTTATCCGTTCACTCGTCGGCAAGATGGCAATAACTCGATCTACTCTAGAGAGAGTCTCCTCGTCACTAATAACTGTTACTTTTTCATCTGACACAGTGACTGTATCAATTTTCACACGAGAATCAATCTGGCTAGGGTCAATCTCTGGCACAACGATTACATTATCTCGTTTTGCTTTTTTACCGACCTTGACTGTTATCTTTTGCGGAGTTGCAACAGCCGTCAAACCACTCGGTAAATTTTCAATGGTTAGAGGAACTTCGATGGTTCCTACACTGGCATTGGTTAAGTCAGCTTTGACCTTGAATTTCCGAGTGCTTTCCTGCATCTCACTCGCCAAAGCAACCCTATTTGATCCAGTCAGGAAGACTGTCACTTCAGATGTGAAACCACTGATAAAGTACTGGTCGCTATCATACTGAATATCGATTGGGACATTAAGAACCGTATTGGTGTAGGTTTCCGTCCGCACCTGTCTGGCACTGTTGCTATTCTGGTAGTTTATTGAAGTAGCGTAGATAAAGAGGATGCAGGCAAAAAAGAAGGATGAAATAATATAAAGACTATTTTTTCTCATGTTTCAATCCTCCTAACAAACGCTCCTTCAGACCGTGCTTTTCCTCTGATGCTGGAAGCAAGATTCTTCTCAATTCAGCTTCAAACTCTTCCAAGGTCAAATCATGCTTAAAGACTCCATTATAGGTGATTGAGATTCCACCTGTTTCCTCAGAAACCACAAAGGTAAGAGCATCTGATACTTCTGACAAACCAATCGCCGCCCTGTGGCGTGTCCCAAACTCCTTGGAAATCCCAGTATTTTCAGTCAGAGGTAGGTAGGCTGAAGTTACGGCAATCCGATCTTCTCTAACAATGACCGCACCATCGTGCAAGGGAGTATTGGGAGTAAAGATATTAATCAATAACTCAGAGGAGATTTTCGCATCTAGAGGAATCCCAGTTGAGATGTATTCCTGCAAGGTTCTCACTCGCTGAACAGCAACCAGAGCACCAATCTTACGCGGACTCATGTATTCGACTGATTTGACAAAGGCACGGACCATTTGCTCTTCCGCACTAATTGGAGCATTGGAAAAGAAATCTGTCGCCCGCCCCAATCGTTCCAAACCAGTCCGAATCTCTGGCGAGAAGATAACCACCGCTGCGATGACCCCGTAGGTGATAATCTGATTGATCAACCATGAAATGGTCGTTAAGCCAATCATATTGGACAGAATCTGGCCTAGAATAAAGACCAAAACTCCCCGAACCAAGATCATGATTTTAGTCCCTGCAATCGCTTTGGTAAAATGGTACAAAATATAAGTCACAATCAAAATATCAATCAGATTGATGACTATCGTCCAAGGACTTGAAAACAAACTTGTCCAGTATTGCCAATTGGATAATTGTTGAAAATTCATCCCTGGCCTCCTCCCTGTCAAAACACTTTCCGTACTATTATACCATTTTCTGCTCATTTTTTCCCCATCCTACTTCATTTTAAATTAAGCAAAAATATGATACAATAAACTGACTAGAAAAAACGAAGGAGAAATCATGTCTCAACTCTACGATATTACCATTGTAGGGGGCGGTCCTGTCGGCCTCTTTGCTGCCTTTTACGCCCACCTACGCCAAGCTAAAGTCCAAATCATCGACTCTCTTCCCCAGCTCGGTGGTCAGCCTGCCATCCTCTACCCTGAAAAGCAAATCCTTGATGTGCCAGGTTTTCCAAACTTAACTGGAGAAGAGTTAACCAAGCGTTTACTTGAGCAGCTAGATGGCTTTGACACACCTGTTCACCTCAACGAAACCGTTCTTGAGATTGAGAAACAAGATGAGGGATTTAGCATTACAACCAACAAGGGAAGCCACCTGACTAAAACCGTCATCATTGCCATGGGTGGTGGTGCCTTTAAACCGCGTCCGCTCGAATTAGATGGCGTCGAAAATTATGAAAATATCCACTACCACGTTGCCAACATCCAGCAATATGCTGGTAAGAAAGTGACCATCCTTGGTGGAGGGGACTCAGCAGTTGACTGGGCATTGGCTTTCGAAAAGATTGCCCCAACCACTCTCGTTCACCGTCGAGATAACTTCCGTGCCTTGGAACACAGTGTGCAAGCCCTGCAAGAATCATCTGTGGCTATCAAGACACCATTCGTTCCTAGCCAACTCCTTGGAGATGGAAAAACACTCGATAAACTGGAAATCACCAAAGTCAAATCGGATGAAGCAGAAACGATTGACTTAGACCACCTCTTTGTCAACTACGGCTTCAAGTCTTCTGTCGGAAATCTTAAAAACTGGGGACTGGACCTCAATCGCCACAAGATTATCGTCAACAGCAAACAAGAATCCAGCCAAGCAGGTATCTATGCTATCGGCGACTGCTGCTACTATGAAGGAAAGATTGACTTGATTGCCACTGGACTTGGAGAAGCACCAACTGCTGTTAACAATGCCATTAACTACATCGACCCTGAGCAAAAAGTACAACCCAAACACTCAACCAGTTTATAAGAAAAGAACCACGGATCAACGATTCGTGGTTCTATAGTTCATCAGCAATCTTGTTTATTTTTCTGAGTCTGTGGTTGACACCACTCTTGGTCAGGGGATTGGTCAGGCTATCTGCCAACTGCTGGATAGAGTAGTCTGGGTGCTGGATCCGCAACTGTGCTACCTCTTGCAAATCCACTGGTAAATTTTCCAAACCCATTCGATCTTTGATTTTACTGATATTGTTGATAGTCTTCATACTAGCAGAAACCGTTCGAGCAATATTGGCTGTTTCAGCGTTATTGGCTCGATTGAGATCATTACGGGTTTCACGCAAAATCTTGACGCGCTCAAAATTATCACGCGCCTGCATGGCCCCAATCACGATCAAGAAATCCATGATGTCCTCTGCACGTTGGAGATAGGTGACTGCACCTTTCTTTCGCTCAATAACCTTGGCGTCCAGCAAAAACTGCTGAAGGAGAGAGGCCAATCCTTGGGCATGGTCCAGATAAACAGAACTGATCTCCAACTGGTACTTGCCAGACTCAGGATCTCGGATGCTACCATTTGCCAGAAAGGCCCCACATAAGTAAGCACGTCCAGCCTCCTCATCTGCTAAAATATCAGGATCAATGCCTGTTTCCAAACCAAAGAAGGAATCCGCAAGTCGCAAATCAGCTAAAAGCTCCTGCACTCTCTCATCAGTATAGACCGTATAGACACGGTTCTTGCGAAGATTGCTTCTCTGATGGTGACGAATCTCTGACTTGATTTCATAAAAATGGAGAAAGGACTCATAAAGGTGCCGAGCCAACTTGGCATTTTCAGTCACAACAGACAGGGTCAAACCCGAAGTCGAGAGACCAATACTACCTGACATCTTGATGATGGCTGATAGTTCATGACGACTGAGATGGTGCTGACCAAGAATTTCTTCTTTTACTGCAACTGTAAAACTCATTTTCGCACCTGTATAATTCGCATCAATTCATCCACAATCAAATCCCCATCGTGAAAGGCTCCTCCATTCTCCAAACGAAGGAAGTTGGATGAAATCACACGAGGAACCTGCTTGCAAAGACCAGCAAAATCATGTTCTACCTGTACTAAATATTCATCGAAACGGTTGGTATCCATGTATTCTCTAGGAACCTTTTCAATATTGACCAAGACTGTATCAATAAAAGGCCGACCTAGATGACGATGGAGGACTTCCACGTGGTCACTGTCTGAAAAGTGCTCTGTTTCCCCACGCTGGGTCATGATATTGCAGACATAGGCTATCTCTGCCTTGGTCTCCAAGAGAGCCTGCCCAATCTCCTCGATCACGATATTGGGCAAAATCGATGTAAAGAGGGAACCAGGACCCAAGACGATCATGTCACTCTCGAGAATGGTATTGACTACTCGACGGCTGGCTTGCGGTGTTTCATCATCCAAGGTATTGGTCGCATAGACATGGTCGATCATGCCTGGATGATCTGCAATGTGGCTCTCACCTGCCACCTCAGAACCGTCTTTAAAGACTGCATGCAGTGTCAAAGGCTGATCGCTTGATGGGTAAATTTTTCCTGTTGTGTGAAAGAACTTACTGAGTAATTGCATAGCATTGTAGGTAGAGCCTTGCATTTCAGAAAGTCCTGCTATAATGATATTTCCTAGAGGATGACCCGCAAAAGCACCAGCGTCTTCTGAAAAGCGGTACTGAAAAACCTTCTCATAAAATTTAGGCATATCCGACATAGCTACCAGGACATTGCGAAGATCTCCTGGTGGTGTCAGCTGTTGGATATTCTTTCTTAGTTCACCAGAAGATCCACCATCATCAGCTACCGTTACGATGGCTGCGATATCAACATCCTTTTCTCGCAAGCTTTTCAAAATGACGGGGATACCTGTTCCTCCACCAATTACAGTTATCTTTGGTTTTCTCATGAACGGTTTACCGTTTCCTTTCTTCTGTCTTTGTCACGATGGCTTTCATTGACAGGCCAGTTTTTAGCAAGGTCCTCAGCTATGCGCTTGGCAAAGGCCACACTACGGTGTTGTCCACCTGTACATCCTACTGCAATGGTTAAAACAGACTTTCCTTCTTTTTTGTAACTTGGCAAAATGGGCTCAATCAAGGCGAGTAAGTGCTGATAAAAACTTTCAGACTCTTCATGATTCATCACATAGTCATAAACTGCTTGATCCTCACCTGTCTGATTACGGAGTTCAGGGAGGTAGTATGGATTTGGCAAGAAACGGACATCAAAGACCAAGTCTGCATCAATAGGGATACCATACTTGAATCCAAAAGACATGACCTCGATACGGAAAGACTGGGCTTGTTCTTGGTCTGAAAATTGCTCAGCAATGGTTTTACGCAGTTCACGCGGAGTGAGTTCTGTCGTATCCACCACATTTTGACTCATATTTTTCAAAGGTGCTAAGAGTTCACGTTCCAGCTTGATGCCATCTAAAATCCGACCATCAGCAGCTAGAGGGTGACTTCTTCTAGTTTCCTTATAGCGTGCCACCAATTCCTTATCTGCTGCGTCTAAAAAGAGAATTTTGAAGTCCAAATCGTCTTGGTTTTCCAATTCATCCAAAACAGCCTGAATCTCTGAAAAGAAGGAACGGCTCCGCATATCGACTACCAAGGCCAGTTTGTGGTCATCATCCTTGGTCTCTACCAACTGCAAAAACTTTGGCAAGAGGGCTGGTGGCATATTGTCAATAGTGAAATATCCCAAATCCTCGAAGGACTGAATGGCTACCGTTTTCCCTGCGCCACTCATCCCTGTCACAATCACCAGGTGAAGTTGTTTCTTTGTCATCTATCTCTCCTTATATCAAAAAAAGTTTGGCAGAGCCAAACTTCAACTAGCTTATCCAATCTCTGCGATCACTTCAATTTCGACTTTTACATCACGAGGAAGACGTGCAACCTCTACAGCTGAACGAGCTGGGAACTCCTCTTTAAAGGCAGTCTGGTAAACCTCGTTAAAAGGAACAAAGTCATTCATATCGCTCAAGAAGCAAGTTGTTTTGACAACATGGTCAAAGTCTGTTCCTGCTTCAGCCAAAATAGCACCGATATTTTTCAAGACTTGTTCTGTCTGTTCTTGGATCGTTTCTCCTACAATTTCTCCAGTTTCAGGAGATAGGGGAACTTGACCGCTAGCAAACAAAAGATTGCCAACGATTTTCCCTTGAACATATGGTCCGATAGCCTTTGGAGCTTTGTCTGTATGAATTGTTTTTGCCATTTCTTTCCCTCACAATTTTTCTAATATTGCATCCCAAGCCTGATCCATCCCTGCCTTGCTGACAGATGAAAAGAGGATGAAATCGTCACTTGGATCAAAGTTTAATTTCTTTTTGATTGCTGATTCGTGCTTATTCCACTTACCACGGGGAATCTTGTCCGCCTTGGTCGCAACGATGATAACCGGAATCTCATAATATTTGAGAAATTCGTACATCTGCACATCATCTGCTGACGGGTCGTGGCGGAGATCCACTAGACTAACCACGGCACGGAGATTTTCACGAGTCGTTAAGTATTCCTCAATCATGCGCCCCCACTTTTCACGCTCCTTTTTGGAAACGCGGGCATAGCCATAACCAGGCACATCCACAAAGCGCATCTTGTCATCAATGTTGAAGAAGTTGAGTAACTGGGTCTTCCCAGGTTTTCCTGATGTACGAGCAAGATTTTTGCGGTTCAACATGGTGTTGATAAAGCTAGATTTGCCAACATTTGAACGCCCTGCTAGGGCAATCTCTGGCAGTTCATCCTGTGGGTAGTGGGATTTATTGGCCGCACTGAGCAAGATTTCTGCATTGTGTGTATTAAGTTCCATAGTCACCTCTAGGCTGTTTCTAGGATTGGTTTATCCGTTCCATCGACAGCTTCTTTTGTGATGCGGACCAATTTCACATTTTCCTGACTCGGTACTTCAAACATGACGTCTAGCATGGTCTCTTCGATAATCGAGCGAAGACCTCGCGCACCAGTTTTGCGTTCGATGGCTTTATTGGCAATCTCTTGAAGAGCTTCGTCGTCAAATTCCAACTCAACATCATCATAAGAAAGCAAGGTTTGATATTGTTTAACCAAGGCATTTCTTGGCTCTTTCAAAATACGCACTAAGTCATCAACGGTCAATTGTTCAAGAGCTGCAAAGACAGGCAAGCGTCCAATCAATTCAGGGATGATACCAAATTTTTGAATATCTTCTGCGATGATTTCTTGCATGTATGAGCTATTTTCGTCAATTGCCTTGTTATTTTGACCAAATCCGATGACTTTTTCACCCAGACGTTGTTTGACAATTTCTTCGATACCATCAAAGGCGCCACCCACGATGAAGAGGATATTTTTAGTATCCACCTGAATCATCTCTTGTTGTGGATGCTTGCGTCCACCTTGAGGCGGTACGCTTGCAACGGTTCCCTCGATAATCTTGAGAAGGGCTTGTTGCACCCCTTCACCTGAAACGTCACGTGTGATCGATACGTTCTCACTCTTCTTAGCAATCTTGTCAATTTCATCCACATAGATAATCCCACGCTCTGCACGTTCGATGTTAAAGTCAGCAGCTTGCAAGAGTTTGAGGAGGATATTTTCCACGTCCTCACCCACATAACCAGCCTCAGTCAGAGCTGTCGCATCCGCAATCGCAAAAGGTACATTCAAGCTCTTAGCCAAGGTCTGGGCAAGAAATGTTTTCCCTGAACCAGTTGGGCCAATCATCAAGATGTTTGACTTCTGCAAATCTACATCTTCCGACTCTTCACGCGTATCGTGGAAATTGATGCGTTTGTAGTGGTTGTATACTGCTACTGCTAAAGCACGTTTGGCACGATCTTGACCGATTACATAGTGGTTCAAGATGTGGAGGAGTTCGATTGGTTTTGGTACCTCAGACAAGTCTGCTAAGACTTCTTCCGCCAACTCCTCTCGAATGATTTCCTGAGCCAACTCCACACATTCATTACAGATAAAGGCGTTGTTCCCAGCGATTATTTTTTGTACTTCTTCTTGGCTTTTGCCACAAAATGAGCAATAAACCATCATATCATTATTCCTATTTGTAGGCATGATTTCCTTCCGTTCTATTCTATACTGTCATTCTATCTAAAATAAGGTCATGTAAAAAGCATGGATACTATTGACCAAATTGGTAAAGGCATTTAACCAGAGCAGGACAGAAAGTCCATAACGCTTTTTACGAAAAGCCTGTGCTCCTGCAAGCAAGCAGACCAAACACAGCATGGCTGTGAAAAAACCAAATATACTACGTTCCATTAGACTTCCTTTCTCTTGCGGTATTGGATGGTAAAATCATAAGGATTTTTCTCATCTTTGGTATAGGATTTGCTTGAAACTGTCTCAAAAAGAGACAAATCAAACTCCTCAGGGAAATAGGTATCTCCCTCCACCCGAGCATGAATTTGAGTCACAATTACTTCGTCAAGGTAGGGTTCAAAAGCCTGAAAAATCTGTTTTCCGCCAATGATATAGAGATTTTTTTCCTGACTCTGATACCACGCTAAAACAGACTCCACATCTTGAAATACGAGCGCCCCATCTATGACTTCTTCGCTATTGCGCGTTAAAATCAGGGTTTGCCGTTTTGGAAGCAGACGACGTCCCATGCCATCAAAGGTCACTCGCCCCATCAGTATAGCATGATTTAAAGTTGTTTCCTTAAAATGTTGCAACTCTGCTGGCAAATGCCAAGGGAGACGATCTTCCTTCCCAATCACACCTTTTTCATCTTGGGCCCAAATGGCTATGATTTTCTTTGTCATGCTTCCGTCCTTTTTATTGATACTACTATTTTATCAAAATTCTCCCAAAAAGACTGTTTTGAAACGCGCGCAAAAGAGAGAAAAGGAGCAGGCTTCATTTAGCCTGCTCCTCTCGTCCCTAGGACATATATTTTTTTGCTTCTGATTCGATTTTTTCGACCACTTCCTGGATACTTAGTCCAGTTGTGTCAAGATAAACTGCATCCTCAGCCTGTTTGAGAGGTGAGGTTTCACGATGACTATCCTTGTAGTCACGCGCCGCAATCTCTTCTTTCAGCGTTTCAAGGTCTGTTTCAATCCCTTTAGCAATATTTTCCTTGTAACGACGCTCTGCTCTTTCTTCAACAGAAGCCACTAGGAAAATTTTAAGTTCAGCTTGTGGTAAAACAACTGTCCCGATATCACGCCCATCCATGACGATACCACCTTGCTGAGCAATCTCTTGCTGGAGCGAAACCAGTTTCTCACGCACCTCAGGAATGGCAGCAATGCTTGAAACCTTGTTGGTCACTTCATTTTCACGAATCGGATGGGTAATATCAACATCCCCTACAAAAACAAGTTGCTCACCTGTTTCTGAACGACCAAAACTAATGGGGTGTTGGTTAAGAAGCTCGAGAAGTTGATCTACATTTCCTGCATCCAACTGGTTCTTAAGCGCTATATAAGTCGCAGCACGGTACATAGCACCCGTATCGAGATAAGTGTAACCAAAATCCTTAGCGACAATCTTTGCAACCGTACTCTTGCCACTCGAAGCTGGACCATCGATAGCAATTTGAATTGTCTTCATGACCGACTCCTATCTTGTCTTAATCACATCACCTGGGTTGGCAAACCAAGATCCAGATGACATATGAGAAGGATTTAGGGATTCTAGCTGGGCAATGGAAATCCCTGCACGCTGAGCAAGAGCTGCCTCTCCCTCTCCAGGCTGTACTGTAAGTGTTCCTTCACCCTCTGCATGTTCTTCCGAACTGCTTTCTGAAGGTGTTGATTCAGAAGAAGCTGTTTCCTCTACCTTGCTACTTGAAGATGATGATGCTTCTACTTTAGAACTTGAACTTGTAGAAGGAGACGATGCATCATAGAAGTCCTTCAAAGATGAAGTACGATTGCTTCCTCCGGTTGATAGGTAAATCAATACAACTACCATTGCTACAACGATTACAAAGAAGAGGCTAGCTAGAACCGTCAAGACACGATTGGCAACAACGCCTTTCCCTTTTTGTTTCCGGTGTCGACGCTCTGATCTTGTTTCTTCCTCATTGTTTTCGTAGATATCTTCTTGCCACGGTTCTTTTTCCATACCTTACTCCTTGTTTTTTTTACATTTTCTTATTACAATATAAATATGAAAGTCACACTTATACCCGAACGGTGCATTGCCTGCGGGCTTTGCCAAACCTATTCTGAACTCTTTGATTACCATGATAATGGAATCGTTCGATTTTACGATGATCCAGTTGAATTGCAAAGAGAAATCGCTGAGACTAGCGATGTTCTGGAGGCCATCAAAAATTGTCCTACACGTGCACTTCTAAAAGATCCATCGTAGGAAGCAGGGAATAAATATAATTGATTTTTTCTCATTTTTCCCACATCTACTAGTTTAGCATATTTCTAGGTAAAATTATAGTCTTTTTTGGTTATTTTTTCCTTCAATAATAGAAAGGTCACTTTTTTCTTTGACGAGATAGAGTGGTCTTTTTTTGGTCTCTAGATAAATCTTACTGATATACTTGCCTAGAATTCCAATGGTCAGGAGTTGAATCCCTCCAAGAAAAAGAATGACAGCCATCAAAGAGGTCCAACCAGATGTCGGATTTCCCAAGATAAGGGTCCGAAACACCACAAAAATAGTCATCACAAAAGAAATAAAACAAGATAGAAGTCCCGCTACAAAGGCTATACTCAAGGGAAAATCTGAAAAGTTGAGAATCCCTTCAATCGAGTAGAAAAAGAGCTGCCTAAAACTCCAACTGGTCTTGCCAGCCTGTCTTTCGACATTTGGATAGTCGAGATAGTGCGTTTTAAAACCCACCCAAGCAAAGAGGCCCTTAGAAAAACGATTGGACTCTGTCAAGGATAAAATAGCATCCACCACAGATCTTCTCATCATGCGAAAATCACGGACACCTGAGGGCAAGGCTACTGGGCTAATTTTTTGCATGAGGCGGTAAAAGACGTCAGCACAGAAACTGCGGAAAAAGGGTTCTCCCTCCCGACTAGTTCTCCGTGTCCCAACACAGTCCAAGTCTGCATTTTGGTCTAGTAAGGCTTTCATCTCAAGTAGCATACTAGGAGGATCCTGAAGATCTGCATCCATCACGACCACCAAGTCTCCAGTTGCATGCTGCAAGCCTGCGTATAAGGCTGCCTCTTTCCCAAAATTTCGTGAGAATGAGACATAACGGACCGCAGGATTTTGCTCCCGATAGGCCTTCAAAAGCTCTAAGGTCCCATCGTTTGAGCCATCGTCTACAAAGACATATTCGACTTCTGCTCCCAAGTCAGGAAGCAGAGCTTCCACAGACTGATAAAAAAGAGGAAGTACTTCCTCTTCGTTTAGACATGGGACAATGATTGAAATCATCATCTTAGTCTTCAAATCCATTTGGATGCTTGCTTTGCCAACGCCATGCGTCTTCACACATTTGGGTGATGTCGAGTTCTGCTTCCCATCCGAGCTCTGCTTTGGCTTTTGCTGGGTCTGAGTAGCAGGCAGCGATATCACCTGGGCGGCGTTCTACGATGCGGTAAGGAATAGGACGTCCCACTGCTTTTTCCATATTTTGGATAATTTCAAGAACGGAGTAACCTTTACCAGTTCCAAGGTTATAAATGTTTAGACCTGAACCTTTTTGGAGTTTTTTCAAAGCTGCAACGTGACCTTTAGCAAGGTCTACGACATGGATATAGTCACGAACCCCAGTTCCATCTTCTGTATCGTAATCATCTCCAAAAACTTGTACTTGTTCTAGTTTGCCCACTGCTACTTGTGAAACATAAGGCAAGAGATTGTTTGGAATTCCGTTAGGATTTTCTCCCAAGTCTCCACTTTCATGCGCTCCGATTGGATTAAAGTAACGAAGCAAAACCACATTCCATTCTGAATCTGCCTTGTAGATATCCGTCAAAATTTCCTCTAACATCAGCTTAGTACGACCGTATGGATTGGTCACTGAAAGTGGGAAATCTTCCAAGATTGGAACAGTGTGAGGATCTCCGTAAACTGTCGCAGAAGAACTGAAGATGATGTTCTTACAGTTGTTTTCTTCCATAGCTTTTAGAAGACTGACAGTTCCAGCGATATTGTTGTCATAGTAGACAAGAGGGATGCGGGTTGATTCGCCAACAGCCTTCAGACCAGCAAAGTGAATGATACCAGTCGGTTCTTCCTGCTTGAAAATATCTCTGAGGGTATCTGTGTCACGGATATCTGCCTCATAAAAAGGAATCTCGACTCCTGTAATTCTCTCAACAACTTCTAAACTTTTACGATTGCTATTGACAAGATTATCCACCACAACGACTTGATGACCTGCTTGGATCAACTCAATAACAGTGTGGGTTCCGATAAATCCAGCACCACCAGTTACCAAAATCTTTTCTTGCATCTTTCTTCCTCGATTCTCGGATTATTTTTTCTTATTTTATCATTTTTGATAGGGAATGTCATTTGACATCCTAAACCACCTGCTAAAATTTTAGTAAAATGCTTATACTCTTCGAAAATCAAATTCAAACCACGTCAGCGTCGCCTTACCGTGGGTATGGTTACTGACTTCGTCAGTTCGATCCACAACCTCAAAGCAGTGCTTTGAGCTGACTTCGTCAGTTCGATCCACAACCTCAAAACAGTGTTTTGAGCAGCCTGCGGCTAGCTTCCTAGTTTGTTCTTTGATTTTCATTGAGTATTATTCGCTTTTTACTCGTTTGACATAGTTTGCAATTGGATAGTTTACTGGGGCCAAGGTCAACTCCTTGTCTTGGACCAGCTGGGATAGATGATACCCGATGATTGGACCCGTTGTGAGACCTGATGAACCTAGACCACTAGCCGCATAGACACCTGCCAATCCTGGTACCTGCCCAAAGAAAGGGGAGAAATCACTGGTGTAGGCACGAATTCCCACACGATCACCCGATGATTTCGCTTCTGCCAAGGCTGGATAGTGAGGCAAGGCCGCATCCTCCATTTGTTGGAGCAAGGTTTCATCTACCGTCAAGTCAAATCCCATATCATTTTCGTGGGTAGCGCCCAAGGACAATTTCCCACCTGCAAAAGGGATCAAATCCCACTCCCCTTCTGGCATGACAACAGGGTAAGATTTCATATCTTTGGTAAGTTGATAATCTCGTAGTTGTCCCTTTTGGGGGCGAACATCTACCTCATATCCTAAAGGCTCCAAAATGTCCCCCAACCAAGCTCCCGTCGCTAAAACAACCCGTTCAAACACCTCTTCGCCAATCTGGTAACCTGCTGCTAAAGGTGTCAGACTCATTTTTTCTTTGACCAGCTTGACTTGACTGGCTTCTAGCAAACGAGTCACTAAGAGGTGGCCATCTACTCTCGCTCCACCAGAAGCATAGAGCAGGCGGTCAAATCCTCGCAGACCAGGAAAGTAGTTATTAGCAGACGCTTGGTCTAGAATGGCTAATTGACCTATCAAGGGAGATTCTTCCCTACGCTGGAGTGCTAGTTCATAAAGTTCTTCTAGCTTGGATTCGTCCTTTTTCAAGAGGAAAACTCCCGAACGCTGGTAAAAGTCGATTTCCTGTCCTGACTTTTCTAAATCAGCCAACAAATCCACATAAAAGTCAGCTCCCAAGCGCGCCATCTTGTACCAGGCTTTATTACGGCGTTTTGAAAACCAAGGACTGATAATTCCCGCTGCTGCCTTGGTAGCCTGACCTTGACCATGGTCAAAAACGGTCACCTCTAGGTCACTTTCTTTCGAGAGGTAGTAGGCAGCTGTTGCCCCCACAATCCCTGCTCCGATTATGGCTACTCTTTTCATTGTCTTCACCTTCTAACTAGATATGGTGGAAAGGATTAGTCGATGCCTGACTAGGCAAGATATCAATAGTCCAGCTATTTTCTGCCTTCCATTGAGTAAGAAGTGCTGCGATTTTTTCCACAAAAAGCACTTCTATATAGTGGCCTGGGTCCAATGCCAACAGGCCATCAGAAAGCATATCCTGAGCTGTATGATAGTAGATATCGCCAGTGATATAAACATCTGCCCCCTTTGCTAAAGCATCAGAGTAGAAAGACTGCCCACTGCCACCACAGATGGCCACTCTTGAAATAGGCTTCTGCAAATCACTCTCTTGATAATGCACCATTCGAAGACTATCAAGACCAAAGACTTGCTTAACATGCTGGGCCAATTCCCCAAATGTCTGAGGCTGAATATTCCCAATCCGCCCAATCCCACGTCCTGGGCCTGTTTCCTGCAGATAGGTCGTGTCCTCAATACCTAGCATCTGGCAGAACCAGTCATTTAACCCATTATCAACGATGTCAATATTGGTATGGCTAACATAAACCGCAATGTCATGCTTGATCAGGTCGATGTAAATCTGATTTTGCGGACGGCTGGCTACCAAGTCCTTGATGGGACGAAAGATAGGCGCGTGCTTAACGATAATCAAATCCACACCCTTTTCAATGGCCTCTGCCACCGTCTCTTCTCGAATATCGAGGGCAACCATGACCCTTTGGATATCCTTGTCCAAAGTACCGATTTGCAGGCCACGACTGTCACCCTCCATGGAAAATTCCTGAGGACAAAAGTCTTCATAAGCTCTAATTACTTCACTTGCTAGCATGGAGCACCTCCTTGATGGCTTGAATTTTATCTACAAGAACTTGACGTTCCTCCATATTTTTTTCTGGGATTTGATTAAGGGCAAACTCTAACTTAGCAGCTTCCTTTTGCCATTTTTGGACAAAGACTGGGCTGACTTCTTTGGACAAGAAAGGTCCAAAACGGACATCACTTGCTGATAGCTTCATTTGTCCTGCTTCCACAACTAGAATTTCATAAAATTTGCCTGCTTCTTCTAGAATGCTTTCTGCTACGATCTGAAAACCGTGCTCTTGCAACCAGATGCGCAAGTCGTCTTCACGATTATTGGGCTGGAGGATTAAACGCTCTACATTAGCTAGCTTTTCCAAACCTTCTTCCAATATGGTAGCAATCAAACGGCCACCCATACCAGCAATGGTGATAATAGAGACTTGGTCAACCTCTTCAAATGCCGCTAAGCCATTGGCTAAACGGACTTGGATTTTCTCCTTTAGACCGTGAGCCTCAACATTCTTGAGAGCAGACTGGTAGGGTCCTTCCACCACTTCCCCTGCAATGGCGCTTTTGATTTGGCCTCTCTCAACTAACTCGATGGGCAGATAAGCATGGTCACTTCCCACATCTAGTAAAATAGCTCCTTGTGGCACAAAGGAAGCTACCATTTCTAATCTCTTTGAAATCATCTTCTCTCACTTTCCAAAACTCTATTACCTTTTATTATACCATATTTCGGCTAGCAATCTTGCACCTAAAAAGACCGCAATCCACAGATTGCAGTCTTTCTTTATTTTCTAGTTTGGTAACGACTAGTTAGAATGAAAATCACCGTAAAGATCAGCATCATGGCCCCATAAACAGGCAACGTTTGCCCTGTCAAGGTTGAAATTTCAAGCAACTTCTGGATCATTGGGAAGAGAGCTGTAGCTATGAAGCCTCCTACAGACCAGACAATCAAGAGAACACGCCAGAGGGTAAATGGCATGCAAGCTCTAAATACAGATAAGAAACCGATAGATCCAAGGAGATAATAAAGTAGGGTTGAGATTTCTAACTCAGACCAACCTTGACTCGCTCCAAATATTTTCACAAAAAGAACGCTAAAGACGACCATAAGGGCACTTGGTAGGGCACGTAGCATGGATCTTCTGAGGAAATTTGGCTCAACAGGCTTGATATTTCGCTCAAAAGTCAGAACGAATGGCGGGAAACCTTCCACGAACTGGTCAATCATGGTAATCTGGATTGGAATGAAGGGGAAAATCAAAATCCACTCAGACCGCCCTAGTAAAACACTAGCAATACAAATCACCGCAAGCAAGAAGGAATAAATGGTCTTTATCAAGAAAATCGGAGCGATGTGGGCAATATTATTAACCACACGACGACCTTCAAAGAGAATCTCAGGAACATCATTAAAGTCTGAGTTCAAGAGAACCAGATTGGCAATCTGACGTGTCGCCGGATCTCCTTCTGCCATTACAATCGAACAGTCTGCTTCACGAAGAGCCAGAATATCATTGACACCGTCCCCTGTCATTGCCGTTGTATGCCCTGCTTTTTTCAGAGTTTGGATGATGAGTTTCTTTTGATGAGGGGAAACACGTCCGAAAATAGCTGTCTCTTCAGCCATGGCAATCAATTCCTCATCCGTGATTTTTGAACAATCTACATAGCTGTGATAGTCTGCAAAACCAGCTTTCTGGGCAATGCTGGAAACCGTAACTGGATTGTCGCCAGAGATAATCTTGAGGCCCACTTCCTGAGAACGGAGATAATCCAGCGTCTCAGCTGCTCCTTCTCGAATCGGGTCCAAGATTTCCAGCAAGGCCAGGGCTTGAATGTCAGACGGTTTCTGTGGTTTGTGATGATCTAGTTTTTCCTGACTGAGGGCCAAGACCAAGACACGTGAACCTCTCTCTAAAGCCTCTCTGGCTTCTGGGACTTCAGAGTCCAACAACATCTCAGGCGCCCCTAAGAAAACCGTTCCTAGCCCTTCTAATTCCATAGCTCCCCACTTGCGGTCGCTTGAGAAAGGAAGATTGGAGATCGCAGGATAGGCAACCTGTCCTTGGAAACGCTGGCGAATGGCTTGAGCTGTTGGATTTTTATCCTCACTATGAGCGATATAGCTAGTCAAAATGCTGGCAATAGCCTCTTCACTATAAGTTTCCGTCAGAGGGAGAACAGCCTCCACCTGCATCTTTCCTTGGGTGATGGTGCCCGTCTTGTCCAGACAGAGCATATCCACGCGCGCCAAGGTCTCGACAGAGTACATCTCCTGCACCAAGACCTTTTTCAAGCCCAGCTTGATCACCGCAGTCAAGAGTGAAGTAATGGTCAAAAGGGCGATTCCCTTGGGTAACATTCCCAAAAGGGCAGTCGATGAATTTACAACAGATGACTTGAGGGGCAAACCCTTTAAAATCAAGGCTTCTAACAAGAGAGCTAGACCAAAGGGAATAATAATCTTCCCAGTAAAACCAGCTAGCTTGTCCAGCGATTTCATGATACGGGAGTTGATCGGTTTCACTGTCTTAGCTTCCAGCATGAGTTTGGCAGCATAATTGTCTGCCCCGACATGGTGGACTTGAGCCAAAACTGCGCCACTGGCTAGGAAACTCCCTGATAAAAGCAAGGCATCCACTTCCTTTTGCACCAAATCACTCTCACCCGTCAACATAGCTTCATTGACTTCCGCAAATCCTTCCAGAACCAGAGCATCACTAGGAATCTGCTCCCCAGCAGACAAACGAATGACATCTCCTAGAACCAACTCTTCTGGATCGAGAGCGACTTCTTGACCATCACGGATGGTTTTGACCTTTTCCTTGGTCATGAGATTGAGCTTATCCACCATGTGTTTGGCCCGTAGCTCAGTCACAATCCCAGAAAAAGCGTTAAAGCAGATAACGGCAAAGAAGACCAGATTGCTCCAAGCCTGTACAAAGGCAAGCGCTAGGGCAATAACAAAGTTTAATGCGTTAAAAAGTGTAAAAACATTTCGTTTGATGATTTGCCAAGTACTGGTACTGGCTGAAGCGGTAAAGTCATTGACCAAACCTTGAGCCTGTCTTTCCTTGACTTCTCTTTGGGTTAATCCCATAATCTTATTTTTATCCATAAATTCTATCATATCATTTTTTTTTAAAGAATTCTAATCCCATCTAAAACTGTTGGCTGATAACTGAAAAAGTTTGCCAGTAGTCTTTTGATAAGGTATAATAATAAAAGCAATACAATCGAAGGAGATCTCATGTTTTATACTTATTTGCGTGGACTAGTCATGCTGATCTTGTGGTCCATCAATGGCAATGCCCACTATCACAATACTGATAAAATCCCTAGCCGAGACGAAAACTATATCCTCGTCGCACCTCACCGTACCTGGTGGGATCCTGTTTACATGGCCTTTGCGACCAAGCCAAAACAGTTCATCTTTATGGCCAAAAAAGAGCTGTTTAACAACCGTATCTTTGGCTGGTGGATCCGTATGTGTGGCGCCTTTCCTATCGACCGTGAAAAACCTAACGCCTCTGCCATCAAGTACCCTATCAACGTCCTCAAAAAAAGCGACCGCTCTCTCATCATGTTTCCAAGTGGGAGCCGTCACTCAAATGATGTCAAGGGTGGAGTAGCCTTGATTGCTAAAATGGCTAAGGTCCGTATCATGCCTGTTACCTACACCGGTCCCATGACCTTGAAAGGCTTGGTCAGCCGTGAACGTGTGGATATGAACTTTGGAAATCCTATCGATATCTCAGACATCAAGAAAATGAATGATGAAGGGATTGAAATGGTTGCAGACCGTATCCAAGCAGAATTCCAACGTTTGGACGAAGAAACCAAGCAATGGCACAATGATAAAAAACCAAACCCACTCTGGTGGTTTGTCCGCATCCCAGCCCTCATCCTTGCTGTGGTTGTTGGTATCCTAACGATTATCTTTACCTTCATTGCAAGCTTTATCTGGAATCCAGATAAGAAGAGAGAGGCTCTTGGTTAAAAAATACAATTATCCCTTGGCTTTTGCCAAGGGATATTTCTTTTATTCGATTTTCCATTTTTGGGACAACCAGTTGGAAAAGGCTAGAAATCGCTCAGCAACTTGCTCATGATGCCCATAAGGATCAAAGACAAATTGACCAGTTGGATAGCGTTGCTGAAGGCTGGTATGGATCTGCTCAGCATAGGCTGGAGCTTGAGCCAAGCGATTGGTATGATGGGCTCCTTCTGTTTGACCATTCTGTAAATACAGCAAACAGTCCAAATTTTTCACCCTTTCATCCTTGCAATAAGTCGTAAAATCAGGATACCAAAAGGAACCACAGATAGAGAAGACACAGGAGACCTTGTCAAAGCTGAAAAGACTGTATACAGCCGCCAAACCACCTAGTGAGTATCCTCCATAAGCAAGGCGATTTTTGTCCAGACGATAAAGTGACTGCAACTTGTCTAAAAGACCTCCAAATAAATGACTATGATAGGTATTTGCCTGACCGCCAAAATCTGGAGCCCCATCTCTCAGAGCAGCTGCCTTCCATGGAGTGTAATCGTCTAGGCGATTTTTAGAGGTCAAGCCCACTAAAATCACAGATTCAGAAAGGGAAGATAGAAAATCCAAGTTTCCATCATTCAAGAGAATAGCTGGATAGGTTTGATTGGGGTCATAGGTCGAAGGAAGACTGACCTTGACTTGGATCCCTTCCCAATCAAACTCATTATTTATTGATAAAGTCATTGATTTTCTCAAGGGAATCAATCACTGCTGGACCATAATCCATCAACTCATCGTAAGAAATAGTCATGATTTTTTGATTCTTAATAGCAGGAACATTTTCCAAAACTTCATTTGCCTTCATCAACTCTACTGCGTTAGCATCCAATTTTTTATTGCGGTCGCTGGTTACATAGATAATCAACTCAGGATCCATTGACACGAGATTTTCCAAGGTCAAGCCTGATGTTCCCGTTGCAACGTTGGTATAACCAAGTTGATTCAACAAGCTTTCTTGCAAAGCAGACTTGTAGGCACCAAAGGTTTCATCATTATAAGCAACCATAATCAAAGCCTTTTTCTTTTCACCTTGGCTTGTTGGATTTGCTTTCTTAACAGCGTCAATTTTAGCTTGTAATTGGGCTGCGTATTCATTAGCCTTGTCCTGAACATTGAAAATCATTCCAAGATTTTTGACATCTTCTACGATATTTCCCAAATCTTGCTGAATCGTTGAGAGAGAAGCTTTTTGTGTATAGACTGGGATTTTATTTTCATTCCAAGTGCTAACTGTTCCCAAGGATTTTTCAGAGAACATCATGTTTCGACCCATCACCGCATCCGGTTCATAAGAAAGCACTGTCTCTTGTGAGACTGTTTTTTTATCGCCAATTTGAGGAATCGTCGCAATAGCATCCTTGTATTTGTCCGTTACAGCATTGTCAGGGTTGAGCATGCCAGCAATTTTATCCTTCAAGCCTAACTCCAATAAGATTTCAGTGGTTGAAAGATTGTTGGTAATAACTTTTTCAGGTGCCTTGTCAAAGACTTGTTCGACTTCATTTCCCTTAGCATCATAGGTCTTGACCGTTAACGGATAAGTCGTCTCTGTGCTCGCCTTTTGACTTGTTTCTGTGCTAGACTGTGTGGTAGTTTTTTCTGTAGTAGTATTGCCACAAGCTGCCATGGTTAGGGTAGCTACTGTTACGAGTAAAATGCTTAGTGTTTTTTTCATCTTGTTTTCCTTTTCATTCTTATAAATAGTGAATCATAGCTTGCTGATCCTCGGTCCAAGTAACCTGACTTTGAACTCCGTATACAGTTTGCAATGACTCAGGGGTGATGGTCTCCTTTGGAGTCCCTTGGTAAAGGATTTCTCCCTCTTTCATCAGATAGAGATAATCCGAATAGCGACAAGCAAGTTGAATATCATGTAGGACAGCTAGAACATTGACCTTGAGATTCTTCACAATGGCCAACAAGTCTAGCTGATACTTGATATCCAGGTGATTGGTTGGTTCGTCCAGGAGCAAGAGAGTCGGTTCTTGCGCCAAGGCGCGGGCTAATAAGACTCGTTGTTTCTCCCCCCCTGACAGAGACGAATAGAGACGAGTTTTCTTCTCAAGCATATCCACCTTGACGAGAGCATCTTGAACGAGGGCATAATCCCTTTCCTTTTCCTTCTGTAGAAAAGAGAGGTGGGGAGTTCTTCCCAGCAAGACGATTTCCTCAACTGTACAATCAAACTGCAATTGATTAAACTGGGTGACAACTGCCATTTGCTTGGCTGTTTCTTTGAGTGACCAATGCTCCAGCGGCTTTCCATCTAGGCTTATCAAGCCTTTGTCCGCCTTTTCCTGGCGATAGAGGAGTTTAAGCAGGCTGGTTTTTCCACTTCCATTTGGCCCTAATATCGTGTGGAATTGATGCCCCTCAACCTTAAGAGAAACTCCTTTGAGAATTTTTTTCTCTCCTAGTCCAAAGTGGACATCCTGACAAATCAAGTCCATATCAGACCCTCACCTCCCTTCGCCTACCTCCAACAATGTAGATAAAGAAGGGAGCACCCACTAAAGCTGTGAAAATACCAATAGGTAGCTCTGCGTTTGGAATGATGATACGAGAGAGTACATCTGCCCATATGACAAAGAGGGCACCCAGTAAGGTCGCAACGGGAAAAAGTCTCCTGTAATTCGTTCCTACTAACCCTCGAGCTAAATGTGGCGTAATCAGACCGACAAATCCAATAATCCCACAGGTTGCCACTAATACTGCTGTCAACACAGCCACCATGGTCACATAAAGATACCAATAGAAGCGTAAGGGAATCCCCAAAGTTAAAGCAGCCTCATCTCCCATCATCATCGCATTAAAAACACGATACTGAGTAGAGAAAAATAGAAAGGCTATTCCTACCACCATAGTTGGCAGGACTAAGTCAGACCAGCTAGTCCCGGCAAGCGAGCCCATAGTCCAAAACTTAATAGTCATCACACTGTCCGCATTAGCGCCGACTGAGATAATAAAGTTGGAAAATGCCAGAAAGAGAGCATTGACCACCGTTCCTGATAAGATCAGACTAGAAGTCGTCATCCTTCCCTGCATAGAGGCAATGATGAGGACAGCGATTGTTGCCAAAATAGCTCCAAGGAAAGCTCCAAGGCTAATCACTAATTTTAAACCAAGAATGATGCTCAAAGTTGCCCCTAGAGTTGCACCCGCAGAGATGCCTAAGACATAGGGCTCAGCGATAGGGTTGTTTACCGTGGACTGCATCACGCTACCACACATGGAAAGACCAGCCCCTACTATCAGGCCTAACAATACTCGGGGGAACCTCATGTTCCATACAATGGCAAGAGTGGACTTAGAAACCTCTCCTATCTCAAGAGGAAATCCCAACCTGCTCAAAATAATCCGATAGGTATCGCCTAGATCAATCTCAACGGATCCCATAGAAACTGCTAGAAAGAGGGAAATCCCTAAAACAGCTAGCAAAATACCTAAAAGTAACACAAATTGCAGGTCCCGTCGGCTTCCAGAAAATTTGGAAAGCATGCAAACCTCCTTTGATAGAATCTTAAAAATTTAGAAAATTCTCATAAAAAGTATACCATATTTTCAACAATGGAACAAGATGAGAAAAATAAATATAGTTGGTCTTACAGTGCTAATAATCGTAACCGAAGATTATACTTGGGTATATCGAGGTAAAGTGACAACATAAAAAGCCCTCTAAAATTAGAGAGCTGATTTGAGCCCGGGCTAAAATCCTAGTGAAACAAAAAAATCTACACGATCAGAAAAGTCTCTATCGTGCCATTTTCATACATGATGTATAGTCCAAGTAGAATGAATACTATGGGCACAATGATTCGCTCGTATTTTTCAATTGTCTCGAATATTAACGGAATAGAGGATAACATCCGACTAATCTCGCAAAAGATAATTATGCCGATTACAAACACAAGCAACGCCACGAGGGTCTGTGACCAATCTAACGAAGCAAAATAAGGTATATAGATACCTAAATTATCTCCGCCAGACGCAATTGTCAGCAATGTAACTGTCCAAAACAGTTGATTTGCCTTGCTTTGTTCTAATCTTTCAATAATTTCTTCCTCTTCTTCCTCACCTTCTCCAACAATTGCAAAGCGAATCCCTAAATAGATAGGGATTAAACCAAGCAATCCAACCATCCATTCTTCAGGAACGAAATTAACGACATAAGCAGCAACTAAACTCGCCCCTACAAGTAAGCCTGTTCCTAGATATTGCCCCGCATAAATATGCCATTTCTGTTTATTCTGTGATAGCTGTGCAAATAAAATAATTAAAATAATTAAATAATCGATACTGGTGGAAATATAAACACCAATAGCAGATATGATTGTCTGTCCCATAAAAACCTCCTGTATTAGTTAGTAATAAATCAGCAGATTTTAGGAGAGCACAGACACATTAATTTAGCTATCGCTAGTGGGTAATGTCGAACGTAGGAAAGCATTTTACTCCTCCTCAAAACGTAGTTACAAAGTAATTTCTAACTGGAATTCGGTGACTACTTCCATGTAAAGTATAACATACTATACTTTACTTCGTAAAGTGTTGGCTCTCCGAGGGGGCTTGCAGACAGTTACTCGGCTTTTCAAGCCGAGTAACTGCGCACCTTCATGGTGTCATTAGCTGATACCATTTGAGGTTTTTGTAGTCTCCAAAATTGTGACCGATAAAACCTCAATAAAAAAGCTCTCTGAATATCAGAGAGCTGATTTGAGCTCGGGCTAAAATCCTAGTGAAAAAGATGAAACTCCTTGTG
>NZ_JUNW01000053.1:0-92929 GCF_001075675.1 Streptococcus oralis | reverse complement strand
TATAAAGCTGGTAAAGAAATCAAATACACTGTAACAGAAGAAGCCGTAGCAGAATACGAAGCGACTATTACAGACTTTACCATCACAAACAAATATGCTCCTAAAGAAATTGACTACAAGGTAACAAAAGTATGGAACGATGCGAACAACCAAGATGGTAAACGTCCTGAGTCTGTAACGGTTCAACTTTATAAAAAAGTAGGAAATGCAGATCCAGTAGCCGTTGAAGGTAAGAAATTGACCTTAACAGCTAAGGATAAGACTGATGATAACACTTGGGTAGCATCCTTCACCAATCTTCCACAGTACGAAGCTGGTAAAGAAATCACTTACTCAATCAAGGAAGTGGATGTGCCAGCTGGCTATGAAGCCTCTGTGACTGGTCAAGTAGTGACAAACACTCACACACCAGAAATAGTTGTTCTTTCAGGAACTAAGGTGTGGAAAGATAACAACAACCAAGACGGCAAACGTACAAGATCTGTGAAAGTTCAAATTCTTAACGGCGACAAAGTCGTTCAAGAAATTGAAGTATCAGAAGCAACTGGCTGGAAGTTCGAATCAAAAGCACTTCCTAAGTATGAGAATGGAAAAGAAATCAAGTATACTGTCAAAGAAACTGCTATGACAGAATACAAAGCAACCATCACTACAGACAAGGATGGCAAGTACACCATTACCAACGAACATACTCCAGAAAAAACAGCTGTAAAAGGTCATAAGATCTGGAAAGATGAAGATAACAAAGATGGCATCCGTCCAGCATCTATCATAGTGAAGCTACTTGCGAATGGTAAAGAAACTGGCCAAGAAGCTACAGTCACAGCGGAAACAGGCTGGAAGTATGAATTTACTAATCTGGACCGTTACCAAAATGGTAAGCCAATCGAGTACACAGTCAAAGAAGTTGGTGTTCCTACAGGTTACACAGCTACTGAAACTGGTATGAATGTGACCAACACCCACACACCAGAGAAAACATCTGTAAAAGGTCATAAGATCTGGAAAGATGAAGATAACAAAGACGGCATCCGTCCAGCATCTATCACCGTAAAACTTCTTGCAGATGGTAAGGAAACTGGTCAGACAGCTACAGTGTCAGAAACAAGTGGCTGGACTTATGAGTTTACAGGTCTTGATCGTTATCAAGAAGGTAAGGGGATTGCCTACACTGTTGAAGAAGTGAATGTTCCAGATGGTTATACAGCTTCAGTAGAAGGTTACAACATTACAAATACGCACACTCCTGAAAAACCAACACCTGGCAAACCAAATGAACCAGGTAAGCCTAAAAAAGGTGGGGAATTGCCTAATACAGGAAGCAAGTCTAACCAAGTGGCTCTAGTAGCTGGAATCGCCCTTCTTGGATTGGGAACAGGATTCTTGGCAAGACGCAAAAAAGAAGATTAAGTTTTTTAAACGGTATCTTTCACGAAATTTTGCAAGACAGTTTAAAAGTGGAAACAAGTGTCAATGGAAATTGGCACTTGTTTTTTTGTAACTAACCCTGGTTCTACTACCAGATACAAGTGGATAGTTGCCACTTACTAAAAAGCTATTGTTTTTGCGATGAATTCCACTATAATAGGTGACAAATAGAAAAGGAGATGTTGCATATGATTGAAACAAGATTACAAGATAAATTGAAGTCAGGTTTGGAGGTAGAAAATTTTCAAAAAGAAGTGGCTATCTATCTGTCTCTTAATCCAGATTATCTATCTGGAGATAATGCTAAATACATGACCATGTATAACCGTATGGCTCGTTGGTATGATATGAGTGAGAAATGGATAGGACCACTTCTCCACGGCAAGGCGATTGATAAGTTGAGAAGGGATCTGATGGAGGAAATAGAATGGAAAGATAATTTATCAGTTCTTTATGTCTCTATCGGGACTGGTCAAGACCTCCGTTATATCCCTGAGACAATTGACCTGAAAAGTTTAGACTTTGTAGGGGTAGATATTTCTATCAGTATGCTAGAAAAATGCCAGAAATCTTGCGCTAAAAAGACTAATTTGCAACTTTTCCATGCTTGCGCGGAGGATTTACCCTTTGCGGATAATAGTTTTGACATTGTCTACCATATTGGCGGAATCAATTTTTTCAATGATAAGGCCAAGGCTATGCAGGAAATGCTACGAGTGGCGAAGCCAGGAACCAAAATTTTAATCGCAGATGAGACGGCTGACTATGTGGATCAGCAATATAAGAAAAATCATTTTAGTAAGGATTATTTTAAAGATGCTACTGTTGATTTGAGTGAAATTGAGAATGCTGTTCCAAGCGAAGTTAAGGAAAAGGAAATGAAACTTCTTTGGGATGGCAAATTCTACGCTTTAACATTTAGGAAATAAGATAAAGTATCTTGGTAGAGCTTAGAAAGTAAGTATGAAGATAAAAACATTCCCTTAGACAGCTGTCTGAGGGAATGTTTTTTATGGGAGCATCATCAATTCGACAATCATAGCAATGTAGATGATTAAGGTAAGGAGAAAACCGGCTCTCCAGAAGAATTTGATGAATTTAGGGTAATAAAAACTTCGTTTTTTGACAAGGAAAAAGACTACAAGGAGGATTGCTAGGAGAGAAAGTGCGACTCCAAGTCGCGGTAGAAAGTTGTGGGTAAAGGCTTTAGCAGTAATCAGGTAGTACTCAAATACCAAAAGTGGAAAAGCGAGATCCGCGAAATTAAATCCTATTTTCCTAAGTCTGAAAAGCTTGGTGACAATAAAGCAAACCACCAAGGTTAATATCAATAATAAAATAGATGCTATTTTCATTAAAATCATACCCATATTGTATCATAAAAAAACGCTAAAGGAAATGAGAAACAAGGGAATTTGTTGGAAAGTCAGGCTTTTGAGATTGTAGGTGTTTTTTGTTATAATGAAAGTTATGAAATCTTATAATACCTTGAATGATTATTATCGAAAACTTTTTGGAGAAAAGACTTTCAAAGTTCCTATTGATGCGGGATTTGACTGTCCAAATCGGGATGGAACTGTAGCTCATGGTGGTTGTACTTTTTGTACGGTTTCAGGTTCTGGAGATGCCATCGTAGCACCGGATGCTCCTATCCGTGAGCAATTTTATAAGGAAATTGACTTTATGCACCGCAAGTGGCCAGATGTTAAAAAGTATCTAGTTTATTTCCAAAACTTTACAAACACCCATGAAAAGGTGGAAGTGATTCGGGAACGATATGAGCAGGCTATCAACGAGCCAGGTGTAGTAGGGATCAATATCGGAACACGGCCAGACTGTCTGCCAGATGAAACCATCGAATATTTGGCTGAGTTATCGGAACGCATGCATGTGACGGTAGAATTGGGCTTGCAGACTACTTTTGAAGCAACCTCTGACCTGATTAACCGTGCCCATTCTTATGAATTGTATGTTGAAACAGTAAAACGCTTGAGGAAATATCCCAAGATTGAGATTGTTTCCCATCTGATTAATGGTTTGCCCGGTGAGACTCATGAGATGATGGTCGAAAATGTCCGTCGCTGTGTCACGGACAATGATATTCAAGGAATTAAACTGCACTTGCTTCACCTCATGACCAATACACGGATGCAGCGAGATTACCACGAAGGACGTTTGCAACTGATGAGTCAGGATGAGTATGTCAAGGTCATCTGTGACCAACTGGAAATCATTCCCAAGCATATCGTCATCCATCGAATCACAGGAGATGCACCTAGAGATATGCTGATAGGTCCCATGTGGAGCCTCAATAAATGGGAAGTGCTAAATGCTATTGAAACTGAGATGAGACGCCGCGGAAGTGTGCAAGGATGCAAGGCTGTAAAACAGGAGTTTAAAAATGAAAAGACCACTTGAGATGGCGCATGATTTTTTGGCGGAAGTTGTGACAAAAGAGGATATCGTAGTGGATGCGACCATGGGAAATGGCCATGATACCCTTTTTTTAGCCAAGTTAGCCAAGCGAGTCTATGCCTTTGATGTCCAGGAGCAGGCTTTGGAGAAAACCCAAGAGCGTTTGATTCAGGCTGGAATGACAAATACCCAGTTAATCTTGCAAGGTCATGAGACACTGGACCAATTTGTGACAGAAGCTAAGGCAGGGATTTTTAATCTGGGTTATTTACCTTCTGCTGACAAATCCGTCATCACTCAACCTCAGACTACTATCGAAGCATTAGAGAAACTGTGTCATTTGCTTGTCAAGGGGGGACGGATTGCGATCATGATCTACTATGGTCATGAAGGAGGAGACACCGAGAGGGATGCTGTATTGGATTTTGTTAGTCAGTTGAACCAACAAGAGTATACAGTTGCCATTTATCGGACTCTCAACCAAGTTAATAATCCACCGTTTTTAGTTATGATTGAAAAATTAGAAAGGTATAGACATGGATAAACAATACCTTCGTGAGAAGCTTGAGGCAATGCGCCAAAATTTTGTCGAGTCAACGCATCACGAGCGAGCAGTCGGGGTGCTTGATGAAGCACATATGAGCAAAAAGATGCTTAAAATCAAGAAAAAATTAGTGGCTCTTGAAATGGAACGATGCCAGAAAAAAATTGAGCACAAAGACTGTTCTAAGATTGATCAGAAAATCCAAGAGCAAAAGGAGATTTTTGAATCTTGTTGTAAAAAAGATTAAGGAGGAATTGTGTGGAATTACTCATTTACTTGATTCTATTTTTATTTGTCTTAATCATTTCAACTACGACCAATAAACTTCTCCCTTTTTTGCCCCTTCCTCTTGTACAAATTCTTTTGGGGATTGGGATTGGTTTATTTGTTCCCGATGCGGACTTTCATCTCAATACAGAGCTGTTTCTAGCCATGGTTATTGGTCCCTTACTTTTCCGGGAGGCAGAAGAAGCGGATATTACGTCCATTTTGAAGCATTGGCGGATTGTCGTCTTTCTGATCTTTCCTGTGATTTTTATCTCGACCTTAAGCTTGGGGGGCATGGCTCACTTCCTTTGGATGACTCTTCCTTTAGCTGCCTGTTTAGCAGTTGGAGCGGCACTTGGGCCAACAGATTTGGTTGCCTTTGCATCTCTTTCTGAACGTTTTCGTTTTCCAAAACGGGTTTCCAATATCCTAAAAGGGGAAGGACTCTTAAATGACGCTTCTGGTTTGGTTGCCTTTCAGATGGCTCTGGCTGCTTGGACAACAGGAACGTTTTCTCTCAGCCAAGCTGGAACTTCCCTAGCACTTTCTATCCTTGGTGGTTTTGTAGTCGGTTTTGTGACGGCTATGGTCAATCGTTTCTTGCATAGCTTTTTGCTGAGTGTACGAGCGATAGATATAGCCAGTGAACTATTGCTAGAGCTAAGTTTGCCACTCATGACTTTTTTTATTGCAGAAGAGTTTCATGTTTCAGGGATTATCGCAGTAGTGGTTGCAGGTATTTTGAAGGCCAGTCGATTCAAAAAGATTACGCTCCTTGAGGCTCAGGTAGACACCGTGACGGAGACCGTCTGGCACACCGTGACCTTTATGCTAAATGGATCAGTCTTTGTTCTCTTGGGAATGGAGTTAGAGTTGATAGCAGAACCGATTTTGTCTAATTCTCTCTACAATCCCCTTCTTTTACTGATTTCAGTTGTCGTTCTGACCTTCTTGCTTTTTGCGATCCGCTTTGTCATGATTGCTGGTTTTTACTTTGTGAGGACGCGTCGACTTAAGAAAAAAATTCATAAGTACATGAAAGATATGCTTCTTTTGACTTTCTCTGGTGTCAAAGGGACAGTATCTATCGCGACCATTCTCCTCATACCAAGTCATTTGGAGCAGGAATATCCTCTGTTACTCTTCCTTGTAGCAGGCGATACACTGTTGAGCTTTTTAACAGGTTTACTGGTTCTCCCTCACTTATCTGAAGAACAAGAGGAAAGCAAGGATCATTTGATGCATATTGCGATTTTGAATGATGTGGCTGCAGAATTAGAAAAAGAGCTAGACCATCACAAGAACAAACTTCCTCTTTATGCAGCTATTGATAATTATCATGGTCGGATTGAAAACCTTATCCTTAGTCTGGAAAATAAGAGAGTCCAAGAGGACTGGGAGTCCCTCAAGCTTCTTATCTTGAGTATTGAGAGTGACGGTTTGGAGCAAGCCTACGAAGAAAATAGAATCAGCGAGCGTGGCTATCGAGTTTACCAACGTTACCTAAAAAACATGGAGCAGAGTATCAATCGGAATTTCGCTTCTAGAGTGACTTATTACTTCCTAGTTTCTTTACGGATACTGCGCTTTCTACTCCATGAAATGTTTACCTTTGGCAAAACTTTCCGTAGTTGGATGAATGAAGAATCTCGTAAACTACTAGCAGTTGACTATGATCAGATTTCAGAGTTGTATTTGGAAAATACAGAGCTGATTATCGAGAGTTTGGAAAACCTAAAAGGGGTTTACAAGAGTTCTCTGATTAGCTTTATGCAAGAGTCTCGTCTACGCGAGACGGCCATTATCGGAAGTGGTGCCTTTGTTGAGCGGGTTATCAATCGCATCAAGCCAAACAATATCGATGAAATGCTACGAGGCTACTATCTCGAACGTAAGGCAATCTTTGAATATGAAGAAGCTAAACTGATAACATCCAAGTATGCCAAAAAACTACGCCAAAATGTGAATAATTTAGAGAATTATTCTCTGAAAGAGGCCGCAAATACCTTACCTTATGATATGCTAGATTTAATCAGAAGAACTTAGATGATGAAAAAAATGACGGAGGATGGAACATGAAAAAGTGGTGGAAAGAGCTGATGGACAGGCCCTTATTGAAAGCTTTCTTGCATTATTATCAAGCATCTGATAGTGAGTTGACCAGTGTTGCGGTTGCCTACTATTGGTTGATTTCAATCTTTCCTTTGCTAATGATAATGGTTAATATTTTGCCTTATTTTCAGATTCCGGTCTCAAATTTCTTACTGACAATCAAGGAATTTTTGCCTGATACGGTTTATGATGTGGTCGCCAAGATTGTCCGAGAAGTTCTGACTCAACCATCAACTGGTTTGCTGAGTTTTGCCGTTTTATCTGCACTCTGGACCTTTTCGAAATCAATGGATTTCCTCCAAAAAGCCTTTAATAAAGCCTATGGAGTGACCAAGAGTCGAGGAATTATCTCCCATCAGTTGATGAGTTTACTTGTTAGTTTCGGCTTGCAGATTCTTTTTGCCTTGGCCTTGTTTTTGAGTATGTTTGGTCGTATGTTGCTTAACATCCTCAAAACTTACTGGAAATCAGACAGTTCGCTATTCTCCTACCTGCAAGACTTTACAGGCCCTCTGGTCTATGCCTTGATCTTTGCCATTCTGGTTATGATTTATTACTTCCTTCCAAAAGTAAAAGCACCACGAATCCGCTATGTTTTACCAGGAAGTATCTTTGTCTTGCTAACTCTTATCTTTTTATTGAATATCTTTTCTGTCTACGTCAATAGTTATGTTAATCATCTAGTTGACGTTCGATTTTTCAGTTCCATTATCGTGGTAGTCATGATGTTCTGGTTTATTCTTATTGCAAAGATTTTGATTATCGGAGCAGTTATCAATGCCAGTGTTCAGAGTTTGAAAGATCCAAAGTTTAGTATGGAATGATTAGAAAAATCCCTATTAGGAAACCTAATAGGGATTTTCTTAATAGATAAACATGGCATCTCCAAAACTGAAGAAGCGGTAGTGTTCTTGGATGGCATGGTGATAGGCATCTAGGACTAAGTCACGACCGGCAAAGGCAGAAACCAACATGACGAGAGTTGACTTGGGCAGGTGGAAATTAGTTGAAAAAGCATCCACAACCTTCCAGTCGTAGCCTGGTTTGATAAAGATATTGGTCCAACCAGAATCTGCTTGGATTTGTCCATTAAACTTGGAACCGATGGTTTCCAGTGTGCGAATCGAAGTGGTTCCAACAGCGATGACGCGACCTCCATTTTCCTTAACAGAGTGAAGGGTGGCAGCTGCTTCCTCAGAGAGCTGGTAGAATTCGGAGTGCATTTCGTGTTCGTCCAGATTGTCCACAGAAACAGGTCTAAAAGTTCCTAAACCAACGTGGAGAGTCAAATAAACCAAATGGACACCCTTGGCTTGGATTTCTGCTAGCAGTTCTTTGGTGAAGTGGAGGCCAGCAGTCGGTGCTGCAGCAGAGCCACTTTCCTTAGCGTAGACGGTTTGATAACGTTCACGGTCATCCAGTTTTTCATGGATGTAGGGTGGTAGTGGCATTTCACCTAGACTTTCCAAGACTTCTAGGAAGATTCCTTGGTATTCGAAGCGGACAATGCGGCCTCCGTGGGTCAATTCTTCCGTAACGACAGCGCTGAGGCGACCATCGCCAAAGTTGACACGAGTGCCAACCTTGAGGCGTTTGGCAGGTTTAGCCAGAACTTCCCACTCATCACCATTAGTATTTTTGAGTAGGAGAAGTTCCACATGGCCTCCCGTCTTTTCTTTTTGGCCATAGAGGCGGGCAGGAAGAACGCGGGTATCATTCATAACGAGTGCATCTCCAGGTTCCAGCATATCAATAATGGAGTGGAAGTGTTTATCCTGCATTTCTCCCGTTTCCCGGTTTACGATGAGAAGCTTGGAGGCATCTCGTTTTTCAAGTGGCGTTTGGGCAATCAATTCCTCAGGCAAGTGGAAATCAAAATCAGCTGTATTCATTTTTTTCATCATTCTTTCTAAGTTCTAATCTTATCCATTATAACACGTTTCAAGTTTGGGCGCTCTTTTTTTAGAAATTAAATCGTTTTCACTTGACAAAAATTGGTCTATACCATATAATAAATATAGATTAAAACGGAGGATGAAAAGATGAAAGTTATAAAAGTTGAAAATCAAGTCGAAGGTGGAAAAGTAGCTTTTGAGATTTTGAAGGAAAAATTGGCCAATGGCGCTCAAACATTAGGACTTGCAACAGGAAGCAGTCCACTTGAGTTTTACAAGGAAATCGTTGAGAGTGACCTTGATTTTTCAAATCTAACCAGTGTAAACCTTGATGAGTATGTGGGACTTGACGGAGACAATCCTCAGTCTTACCGTCATTTTATGCAAGAACATTTATTCAACCAAAAACCATTTAAAGAAAGCTTCTTGCCTCGTGGGATTAAGGACAATGCTGAAGAAGAAGTTGAACGCTACAATCAAATTTTGGCTGACCATCCTGTTGATTTACAAATCTTGGGAATTGGTCGCAATGGACATATCGGATTTAATGAGCCTGGCACTCCATTTGATAGCCAAACGCATTTAGTAGAACTTGACCAGTCTACCATCGAAGCTAATGCTCGCTTCTTTGACAAGATTGAAGATGTTCCAACTCAAGCCATTTCAATGGGGATTAAAAACATCTTGGATGCCAAGTCAATTATTCTCTTTGCTTACGGTGAGTCGAAAGCAGAAGCCATTGCTGGCACAGTATCAGGCCCAGTGACTGAGAACCTCCCAGCAAGTAGCCTACAAAACCACCCTGATGTGACTATTATTGCGGATGCTGAAGCGCTCAGCTTGCTTGAAAAGTAAAATGACAAGAACCACTTGCTCTTTGGAGTGAGTGGTTTTTTCTATCTTTCATGAGTCAATAGAAAGAAGTGGTATAATAGATTGGTAGAACAACTATATCTAGTTAGGTTCAATTTTTACTATTTTATGATATACAAGGAGAGAATGAAAGTATGCTATTAGAAAATAATCTGATAAAAGACAATACACGAGCTGAAAACAAAAGCTTTCTCTATTATTTACACGAGGAAAAAGTATTTGATTCGCAGTCGCTGGCTGATTTATGTCGCTACGTAGAAAAGCTCGAGTCTATTAGTATAGATCAGATGAGAGATTTGCATTTTATTGAAAATCAAATTCTTCGTCATCTGGTATATCATTTTGACAGCAATGACTTGAGTAAGATTTCGAATCTTCCTGATCAATATTGGAAATATATTGAACCTTTTGAACAAGCAGTAACAAAGTTGTATGATTTGATGTAAAAATTAGTGGATTTGATAAAGTATAGGCAAGAAAGTAATTATTGAATCGGGAAATAGGAATAAATGTAGGTTTTCCCTTGACAAATATTCATTTTGCGTGTAAAATGGAATAGATCTTGAACTTGAAGGGAGTGAAAAAAATGTCTAAAACAGTAGTACGTAAGAATGAATCTCTTGACGATGCACTTCGTCGTTTCAAACGTGCGGTTACTAAAGCTGGTACTCTTCAAGAAACACGCAAACGTGAATTCTATGAAAAACCTTCTGTAAAACGTAAACGTAAATCAGAAGCAGCTCGTAAACGTAAAAAATTCTAATTTGAAATGAAAGGCTAGACTTGTCTAGTCTTTTTTTGCATAGTATTTAGAGGAACAAATTCTTATGAGAGAGTATATAAAAGAATATCAAAAGATGCGTGAAAATCACTTGGAAGATTGGGGTTATTGTGCTGATCCGATAGATTGGAAGGAATTTGAAGAGTCAAACCAAAGAATTTTTGAAAAGTATTTGACCGAGTCAAAAGTATTGTCTGACAAGGTTTTAAGTGTAAAATTGTACAGTAGCTTATTGCTAGATGATATTAAATATTTTGCCTATTATGCGGCGTTTTTAGATGAGGATTATACACAGTTAAACAATGCTCTATGGCAAACAGGAAGAACCGAGCTGCTGAGAGGAGGTTTGTTGGCAAGTGGAACCATCTACACAGATGGGATTTTGAAAGGCTTGTTTACCTCTTTTGCTTGTAACGATTTTTCAGTCATTCCATCATTCATCCCCAAAGATTTACCCTTGTTGAAAGGAACTTATTATCCAGAAAATGTGATGAATCTTTTATACGCTCTTTATTATCAAGATGAGGAAAGATTATCCGAGTCGCTCTTGCGTGCACAACAGTTTTTAGGGAAGAAAAAACGAACTGGCATGGAAGAATTTTCTGTTCGGTATTTTATAAACTTGGCAAGAAAAGATGCAGTTGCATTAAGTGAGTCCTTACAAAACTTATGTCAAGCTTATCAGAGACGAGGTTATCCTTATGAAAAGATTGATAAGTGCTTTGAGGATGAGATTCATGGTCTATATCGATTGGTACGATTTTTTGACCATTCCTTGTTCGAAGAAGTCAGCATGCCGTCTCATAAGACTTTTTTGAAGGACTTTGAAGAATGGCAAGTCCGAAATCAGTTTCCACAAGGTCAACAGTTCTATATCTATCCTCAAGATATGGCTGATGCAAACAGAATGTTAACAAAAGGTCTTCCAAGAATTTACTTAGAAAAATCTGGAAGGGACTTGGTGATAGACGTTGACCGATTTGCAGTGGATTTGTCTCGGTTGATTTAAAAGAGTACGAAAAGACTTACTAGTTAAATCTTTTCCCAAGCAACATCAAATAAATACTGTAAATCCTGCAAAAAAAGGAAACTTCCACCTACAATCTGATATAATAGTAGGGAGAACTCGATTGAAGGAGGAAATTATGTCGGTTTTAGTAAGAGATGTCATTGAAAAACTCAGACTAGATATTGTCTATGGTGAAGGCGAATTACTTGAAAAAGAAATCAATACTGCGGACATTATGAGACCTGGTCTTGAAATGACGGGCTATTTTGATTACTATACACCAGAACGGATTCAGCTGTTAGGGATGAAGGAGTGGTCCTATTTAGTTGCCATGCCTGCCCAGAACCGTTATCAAGTTTTGAAGAAAATGTTTCTACCTGAAACACCTGCGGTTATCGTGGCTCGTGGTCTGGTAGTGCCAGAGGAAATGTTGAGGGCTGCTAGGGAATGTAAGATTGCGATTTTAACCAGTCGAACAGCGACCAGCCGTTTATCTGGAGAACTTTCTAGCTATCTTGATTCCCGTTTGGCTAAACGTACCAGTGTGCACGGTGTCTTGATGGATATCTATGGCATGGGTGTCTTGATCCAAGGGGATAGCGGTATCGGTAAGAGTGAGACAGGTCTTGAGCTTGTGAAACGTGGACACCGTCTAGTAGCAGACGATCGTGTAGATATTTATTCTAAGGATGAGATGACTCTTTGGGGCGAACCTGCTGAAATCTTGAAGCATTTACTTGAGATTCGTGGAGTTGGGATTATCGATATCATGAGTCTCTATGGTGCAAGTGCTGTAAAAGATTCTTCACAAGTTCAGCTAGCAGTTTATTTGGAAAATTACGATACGCATAAGACCTTTGACCGTCTAGGAAACAATGCCGAAGAACTCGAAGTTTCTGGTGTAACGATTCCGCGTATCCGCATCCCAGTAAAAACAGGACGCAATATCTCCGTTGTTATTGAGGCAGCTGCCATGAACTATCGTGCTAAAGAAATGGGCTTTGATGCGACGCGTTTATTTGAAGAACGCTTGACAAATCTAATCGCTCAAAATGAGGTGAAACATGATTAATCCAGTCGCATTTGAAATTGGTCCCTTTGCTATTCGTTGGTATGCTTTGTGTATTGTAGCTGGTTTGGTTTTAGCAGTCTATCTTGCTATGAAAGAAGCTCCTAAAAAGAAAATTCTATCAGATGATATTTTGGATTTTATCCTGATTGCTTTTCCGGTAGCTATTTTAGGTGCTAGACTATACTACGTACTCTTTCGCTTAGATTATTATCTGCAAAATCCAGGTGAAATCATCGCCATTTGGAATGGTGGTTTGGCCATTTACGGAGGTTTGATAGCGGGCGCTATTGTCCTTTATATCTTTGCAGATAGAAAGCTGATCAATACTTGGGATTTCTTAGATATTGCAGCACCGAGCGTCATGGTTGCCCAGAGTTTAGGGCGCTGGGGGAACTTCTTTAACCAAGAAGCCTATGGTGCAGCGGTGGATAGTTTGGATTATTTACCGGGCTTTATCCGTGACCAGATGTACATTGACGGTAGCTACCGTCAGCCGACCTTCTTATATGAGTCGGTTTGGAATCTGATTGGATTTGCTTTAATCTTGATTTTTAGAAGAAAATTAAAGGGAATCAGACGCGGTCAGATCACTGCTTTCTACTTGATTTGGTATGGTTTTGGTCGTATGATTATCGAAGGGATGCGGACGGATAGTCTCATGTTCTTTGGTCTGCGAGTTTCCCAATGGTTATCAGTTATCCTTATCGGACTCGGTATTTTTATCATACTTTATCAAAATCAAAAGAAAGCCCCTTTCTATCATACAGAGGAGGAAAAATAAATGTTAGAAGTTGCATATATACTTGTCGCGATTGCTTTGATTGTCTGTTTAGTCTATTTGACAATCACGATTCAAAAAGCAGGTCGTATGATTGATGAGACAGAGAAAACCATCAAAACGTTGAGCTCAGATGTGAACGTTACCTTGCATCAGACCAATGAATTACTGGTTAAGGTCAATGTGTTAGCAGACGATATCAATATCAAAGTTGCGACGATTGATCCACTTTTTACAGCTGTGGCAGACTTGTCTGAGTCAGTATCTGATCTCAACCAACATGCACGTGTTTTAGGCAAAAAAGCTTCATCTGCTGGTTCAAAGACCATTAAAACAGGTGCAGGCTTGTCCGCTCTTCGTGTCGCAAGTAAATTTTTCAAAAAATAAAAAAGGAGAAATCTTATGGGAAAACTATCCTCTATCCTTTTAGGAACAGTTTCAGGTGCAGCTCTTGCTTTGTTTTTGACGAGTGACAAGGGTAAGCAAGTTTGTAGTCAAGCTCAGGATTTTCTAGATGATTTGAGAGAAGATCCAGAATATGCTAGAGAGCAAGTCTGTGAAAAACTAACAGAAGTGAAAGAACAGGCAACGGACTTTGTGCTGAAAACAAAGGAACAAGTAGAATCTGGTGAAATCACTTTTGATAGTGTCCTTGGCCAAGCTAAAAACTGTGCACGACAAGCGACAGAAGCATCGAAAGAAACTTTTAACAATCTCAAGGAGCAATGGCAAGAACAGTCAGCAACTCCAGATATCGTAGAAGACGAAGAAGAGATTATTATTGATATTACAGAAGAATAAAACATCACCATCTCTGGTTCATCTAAGGTTCTGGGGATGGTGATTTTTATCTGGAAGCCTGTCTTTGTGGTATAATAAATACTATGCAGAAAAAACCAACGTCCGCCTACGTGCATATTCCCTTTTGCACACAGATTTGTTATTATTGTGACTTTTCAAAAGTATTTATCAAGAATCAACCAGTAGATAGTTACCTGGAGCATCTGCTAGAAGAGTTTCGTTCTTATGATATCCAAAAGTTGTCAACTCTCTATATTGGAGGTGGGACGCCAACGGCACTGTCTGCTCCGCAACTAGAGGTGCTCTTAGATGGTTTGACTAAAAATCTGGACCTGTCTGTCTTGGAAGAGTTGACCATTGAAGCAAACCCAGGAGACTTGGATGCAGATAAGATTGCGGTTTTGAAACAGTCATCAGTCAATCGTGTTTCCTTAGGTGTGCAGACTTTTGATGACAAAATGCTGAAAAAGATTGGGCGCAGTCATTTAGAAAAGGATATTTATGAGAATATCGACCGCCTCAAACTGGCTGGTTTTGACAATATCTCCATCGATTTGATTTACGCTCTACCTGGTCAAACTATGGATCAGGTCAAGGAAAATGTGGCAAAGGCTATCTCGCTTGATATTCCTCATATGAGCCTTTATAGCTTGATTTTGGAGAATCATACGGTCTTTATGAACCGCATGAGACGTGGAAAATTGCCCCTACCCAAGGAGGAACTGGAAGCGGAGATGTTTGAGTACATCATCGCAGAACTGGAGCGAGCTGGTTTTGAGCATTATGAGATTTCCAATTTCTCTAAACCCGGATTTGAAAGTCGCCACAATCTCATGTACTGGGACAATGCCGAGTATTATGGTATCGGTGCGGGTGCTTCAGGTTATGTGAATGGGGTGCGTTATAAAAATCATGGTCCTATCCGCCACTATCTCAATGCGGTAGAGGCAGGAAATGCTCGGATAACAGGAGAACACCTGAGTCAAAGGGAGCAGATGGAAGAAGAAATGTTCCTAGGCCTCCGCAAGAAATCAGGTGTTTCTATGGCGCGATTTGAGGAAAAATTTGGACGGTCCTTTGATGGACTTTATGGCGAAATCATCAGAGACTTGGTTCAACAAGGACTCATGCAGATTGACGGTGATCGTGTCCGAATGACAAAGAGGGGTCTCTTCTTGGGAGACACTGTAGCAGAACGATTTATTTTGGAGTAGAACAATGGGCTTAACTTATCAAATGAAAATGAAAATTCCTTTTGATATGGCGGACATGAACGGTCATATCAAACTTCCAGATGTGATTTTGCTGTCCTTGCAAGTATCAGGTATGCAGTCGATTGAACTGGGAGTTAGCGACAAGGATGTGTTAGAACGTTACAATCTAGTCTGGATTATTACAGACTACGCGATTGATGTGGTTCGCTTGCCTCGTTTTGCTGAGGAGATTACGATTGAAACAGAAGCATTGACATACAATCGTCTTTTTTGCTACCGCCGTTTCACTATCTATGATGAAGCAGGTCAAGAAATCATTCGCATGGTAGCAACCTTTGTTCTCATGGACCGAGACAGTCGTAAAGTTCACGCTGTCGAACCGGAGATTGTTGCGCCTTACCAGTCTGAGTTTGATAAAAAACTCATCCGTGGGCCAAAGTATGTAAATCTAGAAGATCCGATCAGTAAAGACTACCATGTTCGTTTTTACGACTTGGATATGAATGGTCATGTCAATAACAGTAAATACTTGGATTGGATTTTTGAGGTTATGGGATCAGATTTTTTGACCAAGTATATTCCAAAGAAAATCAATCTCAAATATGTCAAAGAAGTGCGACCAGGTGGCATGATTGCTTCAGCTTATGAACTCAAGGGACTAGAAAGCAAGCATGAGATTATCAGTGATGGCGAGATTAATGCCCAAGCTATGATTACTTGGCAAGAAATTGAAGGCAATTAGAAAGGACGATATGACTTATAAAGGTTATTTAATTGATTTAGACGGAACCATTTACAAGGGGAAAGACCGGATTCCGGCGGGTGAGGCTTTTGTCCATGAGTTGCAAAAGCGAGAAATTCCCTATCTCTTTGTAACCAACAATACAACTCGTACTCCTGAGAGCGTTCAAGAGATGTTGGCTCAGAATTTTAATATCGACACGCCTCTATCAACTGTCTACACGGCAACTCTGGCAACCATTGACTATATGAATGACTTGGGACTGGAAAAGACAGTCTATGTCATTGGTGAAGCAGGACTCGAGGATGCCATTCAGGCAGCCGGTTATGTCGAGGACAAGGAAAATCCAGCCTATGTGGTCGTTGGACTGGACTGGCAAGTCGATTATGAAAAATTTGCTATAGCAACTCTAGCCATTCAAAAGGGAGCCCACTTTATAGGAACCAATCCTGACCTCAATATCCCAACAGAGCGTGGTCTCTTGCCTGGTGCTGGTTCACTAATTACACTTCTTGAAGTAGCAACACGAGTGAAACCAGTTTATATCGGGAAACCAAATGCGATCATCATGGACAAGGCAGTTCAGCACTTGGGCTTGAAAAGAGAAGAATTGCTCATGGTCGGGGATAACTACTTGACTGATATTCGAGCAGGGATTGACAATGGCATTCCAACGCTCTTGGTGACGACAGGTTTTACCAAGGCAGAAGAAGTGGCGGACTTGCCAATTGCACCAACACATGTGCTTTCTAGTCTTGCGGAGTGGAATTTTGATGAAAACTAAACTGACCTTTTGGGGAAGTATGCTCTTTTTCCTCTCTCTTTCTATCCTACTGACCATTTATCTGGCATGGATTTTCTATCCTTTGGAGATTCAGTGGCTGAACTTAGCGAATCGAGTCTATCTAAAGCCCGAAACCATTCAATACAACTTTCATATCTTGATGAATTACCTGACCAATCCCTTTAGTCAGGTCTTAGAGATGCCGGATTTTCGTTCATCAGCGGCGGGTCTACACCACTTTGCGGTGGTGAAGAATCTCTTTCACCTAGTTCAGCTAGTTGCCCTAGTGACACTTCCAAGTTTCTATTTCTTTGTTGGAAAGATTGTGAAAAAAGGCTTTTTGCCCCTATATCGTAAAAGTATCTTGACTTTAGTGCTATTGCCTCTAGTCATTGGCCTTGTAGGAGTGTTGATTGGTTTTGAGCAATTCTTTACTCTTTTCCATCAGATTCTCTTTGTGGGAGACGATACCTGGCTTTTTGATCCAGCAAAGGATCCCGTTATTTGGATTTTGCCAGAGACTTTCTTTCTCCATGCCTTTTTACTTTTCTTTGCTTTGTATGAAGGAATGTTTGGTTTCCTTCTTGCTAAAGCTTCAAGGAAATAGTGGAAAAAATTCTATATTTTTAATAAAAAACGAGAGAAGTTGCTCTACTCCCTATTTATTGTTAGGTTATCCTAAAGATAAACTTGCAAAGCAGGAGATTTTTGCAGAAAACAGTCTATTTTCTATGAAAAAATAGGCTTTTTTTCTAAAAATACCTAGTCAAGCGCTTTATTTTTTTGTATAATAGAAATAGCAAGTATAGATAAAAGAAGAGAAAAGCATGATTACACTATTTTTATCACCGAGTTGTACATCATGTCGTAAGGCAAAGGCTTGGTTAGAGACGCATAAAGTGCCCTTTCAAGAGCATAATATTATGACTAGTCCTTTAACAAGAAAAGAATTACAACATATTCTTTCCTTGACCGAAAATGGTACTGATGACATCATTTCAACTCGTTCAAAAATTTTTCAAAAATTGGATATTGATGTAGAGAGTATCTCGGTATCGGAGTTGCTTCAGTTGATTGAGCAATATCCTAGTCTTTTGCGTCGCCCAATTATTATAGATACCAAACGCATGCAGATCGGTTTTAATGAAGATGAGATTCGTGCTTTTCTCCCTCGTAGTTACCGTAAACAAGAATTGAAAGAAGCAACATTGAGAGCTGGTATTGGATAGATGAACAAACAGTATAGTTACCCACTAGATTTGTCGTGGAGCACTGAAGAACTTGCTTCAGTGCTTTCTTTTTTTAATGATGTTGAAGCTGCTTATGAAGATAAGGTTGAAGCAAAAAAACTGCTAGAATCTTACAAGAAATTTAAGTCTGTGGTTCCAAGCAAAAGTGAAGAAAAGCGCCTAGGTCGAGAATTTGAGACGGCTAGCGGTTATTCCTTCTATCATGCAGTTCAATTAGCAAAAGAAAAAAGAGAAGGGAAGATTTCTCTTGGAAACTAAATTTGAATTTGCCAAACAGATTGTGCAGGAAGCTGCGGACTATATTTTGGCTCACATGAAAGAAGATTTGCAGGTTGAGCGCAAGTCTTCACCTACTGACTTGGTGACGCGTTTGGACAAGGAGGTTCAGGAACTCTTGGTTGATCGGATCAAGTCCTCCTATCCTGAGGATTTGATTTGTGCGGAAGAGGGTTGTTTGCGTGCTGCAGTCGGTCAAGGTTCCGTTTGGGTGATTGATCCCATTGACGGTACCAATAACTTTGTTGCTCAGCAGGAAGATTTTGCTGTGATGTTGGCTTATTTTGAGAATGGTGTGGGCAAATTTGGTATTATTTATGATGTCATGAAAGGTGATTGTTACCATGGTGGTGGTGCCTTTCCTCCTTGCCGCAATAATGAGCCCTTACCGCCTTTTAAAAAGAAACCTCTTCAAGAATTTTTAGTTGCCGGTAACTCAGGTATGTTTGAAAGCAATGAGTGGGGCTTGGCGGATTTGGGGCGAGCAGCGTTGGGTGTCCGTGTCTACGGCAGTGCGGCCATTAGTTTTGCCAAGGTTTTATCGGGTCGTCTTTTGACTTATATTACCTACCTGCAGCCATGGGATTACGCTGCGGCCAGTATCTTAGGGGAAAGTCTGGGTTATCGTCTTCTTACGGTATCAGGTGAGCCCGCTGATTTTAAAACGCGTCAGCCTGTCATGATGGTGCCAATCGAGATGCAAGAAGAGATTCAGTCTTATATCTACGAAAGGAAAGAGAACTAAATGCAATTTCCAGAAGGATTTGTTGAAAAATATGAAGCGATACTAGAAGATGAGGCAAGAGATTTTCTTGCCTCTTTTAAACAAGAAGCAGTTTCGGCTTTTCGGGTCAATCCCTTAAAAGAAAGTCAGTTATCGTTTGCAGATGCTATTCCCTATACACCTTGGGGGTATTATGGTAAGGTTTCTGGAAAGTCACCAGAGCACGCGACCGGTCTTGTTTATTCGCAAGAGCCTGCAGCTCAAATGGTGGCCCAGGTAGCTCAACCAAGTCCTGGTATGAAGGTCTTGGACTTGGCGGCAGCACCAGGTGGAAAATCCACTCAACTAGCAGCTTATCTGGCTAATCAAGGAGTCCTTGTCTCCAATGAAATTTCAAGTAAGCGTGCTAAGATTTTAGTGGAAAATATGGAGCGATTTGGAGCGACAAACTTTGTTGTGACTAATGAATCTGCTGACCGCTTGGCCAAGGTTTTTAAAGGTTACTTTGATGTGATTGTTCTTGATGCACCTTGCTCAGGTGAAGGGATGTTTCGTAAGCAGCCAGATGCCATGGATTATTGGAGTACCGCTTATCCGAGCCAATGTGCTAGTCTCCAAAGGGAAATTTTAGAAGATGCAGTGACCATGCTTGCTGAAGGTGGCCGTTTAGTTTATTCGACCTGTACTTGGGCACCAGAGGAAAATGAAGAAATCGTCCACTGGTTACTGGATACTTATGATTTTGAACTGCTTCCAGTTGATCATGTGAACGGTATGGTAGCAGGAATTGACCTTCCTGAAACGGCGCGGATGTATCCTCATCATTTCAAGGGAGAAGGTCAGTTTGTTGCCCACCTGCAGTTTAAGGGACAAAATCCAGCACCTAAATTCAAAGCTAGCAAGAGCAATCTCAGTCGTGAGCAACTGGCTTTGTGGCAAGAATTTGCCCAAAAACACTTGCGAGTCAATCTAACTGGTATCTTGCAAACTTTTGGAGATCAACTCTATCTCTTGCCAGAGATGCTACCTGATCTAGGAAAACTCAAAATTGCCCGAAATGGGCTCCATCTGGGGACTTTTAAAAAGAAACGCTTTGAACCAAGCTTTGCTCTGGGATTAGCATTGAAACCAAGCCAAGTAAAACAAAGTGTTGAAATCAATGATGAGAACTTTGTAAAATATGTGGCTGGTGAGACTGTTCAATTGTCTGAAGCTCGACCAAATGGCTGGTACCAAGTTCTGGTTCAAGGAAACGGACTAGGCTTTGCCAAGGTAACGGGTAATGTTTTGAAAAATTATTATCCAAAAGGGCTCAGATTCAGGTGAAAAAGCTAGTCAAAGAGCCTATTCTATGTTATAGTGGAAGTATGAGTTTTTTCTGATAGTCTTTCATTATTACTTATATTATACGATGGAATTGTCCGCTCTTAAGAATGACTAGATAAAATAAAGCGGGACAATCATTGATGATAATTGGATGATCAGGACAAACGGAAGAAATCAGAACATTTATCATTATGTTCAAGGAGAATAACAGTGAAAAAAAGAAAAAAGCTCGTCATGTCTCTTGCAGCTCTTTTTATGGCAGGTTCTCTAGCAGGATGTGCTAGCTGGATTGATCGTGGAGAATCCATGACAGCCGTTGGTTCAACTGCTCTTCAGCCTCTTGTTGAAGCGGCAGCAGATGAATTCGGTTCTAGAAACATCGGAAAAACAGTTAATGTTCAAGGTGGTGGATCGGGTACAGGACTATCTCAAGTCCAGTCTGGAGCAGTTGACATCGGGAACTCTGACGTCTTTGCAGAGGAAAAAGAAGGAATCGATGCTTCGGCTCTAGTAGACCACAAGGTTGCAGTGGCTGGTCTTGCAGTGATTGTAAACAAGGAAGTGGATGTTGAAAATCTCACAACCGAGCAACTTCGCAAAATCTTTACAGGTGAAGTGACCAACTGGAAAGAAGTTGGGGGCAAAGACCTGGCCATTTCAATCATCAACCGAGCAGCAAGTTCTGGTTCACGAGCGACGTTTGATACGGTGATTATGAATGGCCAAGCGGCAATGCAGAGTCAAGAACAGGATTCTAACGGGATGGTCAAGTCCATTGTATCCCAAACGCCTGGAGCCATTTCTTACCTGGCTTTTGCCTATGTAGATGACTCCGTGAAAAGCATGAAACTGAATGGGTATGAACCTACGTCTGAAAATGTAACGACCAACAACTGGCCTTTGTGGTCTTATGAACATATGTACACACTTGGTCAGCCTAATGAGTTAGCTGCTGAATTCCTGAATTTCGTCCTCTCAGATGAAGCCCAAAACGGAATTGTTAAGGGCATGGGCTATATCTCAATCAATGAAATGAAAGTCCAAAAGGATGCTTCAGGTACCGTTACAGCAGTAGAAGGAGGTCAATAATGAATCAAGAAGAATTATCTAAAAAATTACTCTCTCCTTCAAAGAACTCTCGCCTTGAGAAGTTTGGTAAAGGTTTGACCTTCACCTGCCTTTCTTTGATTGTTATCATTGTGGCGATGATTTTGATTTTTGTAGCCCAAAAAGGCTTATCGACCTTCTTTGTCAATGGGGTCAACATCTTTGATTTCCTCTTTGGACAAACTTGGAATCCTTCAGGGAAACAATTTGGTGCCCTTCCAATGATTTTGGGTTCCTTTATTGTGACGATTTTATCTGCCCTCATCGCAACACCCTTTGCTATTGGCGCGGCAGTCTTTATGACAGAAGTCTCACCAAAAGGTGCAAAGATTTTGCAACCAGCCATTGAACTTCTCGTCGGTATTCCTTCAGTCGTCTATGGATTTATCGGTTTGCAAGTTGTGGTGCCTTTTGTTCGTAGCGTCTTTGGTGGAACTGGTTTTGGGATTTTGTCAGGGATTTTCGTTCTTTTTGTCATGATCCTACCAACTGTAACCTTTATGACAACAGACAGCTTACGGGCTGTTCCTCGTCATTACCGTGAAGCTAGTTTAGCTATGGGAGCCACTCGTTGGCAAACCATCTGGCGTGTGACCTTGAAAGCAGCACGTTCAGGTATTTTCACTGCAGTGGTCTTTGGGATGGCGCGTGCTTTCGGTGAAGCCCTTGCTATTCAGATGGTGGTCGGAAACTCAGCAGTTATCCCAACCTCGTTAACAACACCAGCTGCGACCTTGACATCTGTATTGACTATGGGAATTGGGAATACCGTCATGGGAACGGTTGATAATAACGTTCTCTGGTCACTGGCCTTAGTCTTGCTCTTGATGAGTTTGGCCTTTAACAGTGTGATTAAATTGATAACGAAAGAAAGAGGAAAGAAAAACTATGCACGCTAAGAAATTAGATAAACTTGCAACAGCTGTCCTCTATACAATCGCGGGTATCATCGTGGCCATCTTGGCATCCTTGATTCTCTATATCTTGGTGAGAGGGTTACCGCATATCTCTTGGTCCTTCTTGACAGGGAAATCTTCCTCTTATCAAGCAGGTGGGGGTATCGGAATTCAGCTCTACAATTCCTTCTTCCTTCTGGTCATTACCTTGATTATCTCTGTGCCTTTATCTATGGGGGCTGGCGTATTCCTCGCTGAGTATGCCAAAAAAGGACCTGTGACTAATTTTATTCGCACCTGTATTGAGATTTTGTCTTCTCTACCATCAGTCGTTGTGGGTCTCTTTGGTTACTTGATCTTTGTAGTCCAGTTTGAGTATGGATTTTCAATCATTTCAGGTGCCTTGGCCTTGACGGTCTTTAACCTCCCTCAGATGACTCGAAATGTTGAGGACAGTTTAAAACACGTTCACCATACGCAACGTGAGGCTGGTTTGGCTCTTGGAATTTCTCGTTGGGAGACTGTAGTCCATGTCGTCATTCCAGAAGCCCTTCCAGGTATTGTAACGGGTGTTGTCTTGGCATCTGGCCGTATCTTTGGTGAGGCCGCCGCTCTTATCTATACGGCAGGACAATCCGCTCCAGCTCTTGACTGGTCTAACTGGAATATCCTCAGTGTTACCAGTCCCATCTCAATCTTCCGTCAAGCAGAAACCTTGGCTGTCCACATCTGGAAGGTCAACAGTGAAGGAACCATTCCTGATGCTACCATCGTATCTGCTGGTTCTGCCGCCGTGCTCCTCATCTTTATCTTGATTTTTAACTTTGGAGCTCGCAAACTCGGAAGCTATTTACACAAGAAATTAACCGCTGCCTAAAGGAGAAGCCATGTCAAAATATAACTGGGATGAAAAGCATATCATCACTTTCCCTGAAGAAAAAGTGGCCCTCTCTACTAAGGATTTACATGTTTACTATGGTAAAAATGAATCCATCAAGGGCATCGATATGCAATTTGAAAAAAATAAAATTACAGCCTTGATTGGTCCTTCTGGATCAGGAAAATCTACCTATCTTCGCAGTCTCAATCGGATGAATGATACCATTGATATTGCCAAGGTCACAGGTCAAATCCTCTACCGAGGGATTGACGTCAACCGTCCAGAAATCAATGTCTATGAGATGCGCAAGCATATCGGAATGGTCTTCCAACGTCCAAATCCATTTGCCAAGTCTATTTACCGCAACATCACTTTTGCTCATGAACGTGCAGGTGTTAAGGATAAGAAAGTACTTGATGAAATTGTAGAAACCTCTCTAAGACAGGCTGCCCTTTGGGATCAGGTAAAAGATGACCTCCACAAATCAGCCTTGATGCTTTCTGGTGGTCAGCAACAACGTCTCTGTATCGCTCGTGCCATCTCTGTCAAACCAGATATCCTCTTGATGGATGAACCGGCGTCAGCCTTGGATCCGATTGCGACAGCCCAACTGGAAGAAACCATGTTGGAATTGAAGAAGGACTTTACCATCATCATCGTTACCCATAGTATGCAGCAGGCTGCGCGTGCAAGTGACTACACTGGATTTTTCTACTTGGGTGATTTGATTGAGTATGATAAGACATCCAATATTTTCCAAAATGCTAAGTTACAGTCAACCAATGACTATGTAACGGGACACTTTGGTTAGAAAGGAAACGGTATGTCAGAAGCGATTTTACAGGTGTCAGACCTGTCCGTTTATTACAATAAAAAGAAGGCCTTGAATAGTGTTTCCCTTTCTTTCCAACCTAAGGAAATAACAGCCTTGATTGGTCCTTCTGGATCAGGAAAGTCTACCCTGCTCAAAGCCATCAACCGCATGGGTGATCTAAATCCTGAGGTGACAACCACTGGATCAGTAGTCTATAATGGTCACAATATCTATAGTCCCCGCACCGATACGGTTGAATTGCGTAAGGAAATCGGTATGGTCTTTCAACAGCCTAATCCTTTCCCTATGTCTATCTACGAAAATGTTGTCTATGGTCTGCGTATCAATGGGGTTAAGGACAAGCAAGTTCTAGATGAAGCAGTAGAAAAGGCCTTGCAACGTGCTTCTATCTGGGATGAAGTAAAGGATCGTTTGCATGATTCAGCCATTGGTCTCTCAGGTGGACAACAACAACGTGTTTGTGTTGCCCGTGTCTTAGCAACCAGTCCGAAAATTATCCTCTTAGATGAACCAACTTCAGCTTTGGATCCTATTTCTGCAGGTAAGATTGAGGAAACCTTGTATGGTCTGAAAGATAAATACACCATGCTCTTGGTAACGCGTTCGATGCAACAAGCCTCACGTATCTCTGATAAAACAGGATTTTTCCTAGATGGGGATTTGATCGAGTTTAACGATACGAAGAAGATGTTCCTAGACCCACAAAACAAGGAAACAGAAGATTATATTACAGGAAAATTTGGATAAGGAGTTGAATGATGTTACGATCTCAATTTGAAGAAGATTTGGAGAAATTGCACAACCAGTTCTATGCTATGGGACAAGAAGTGCTCTCGCAGATCAATCGTACAGTGCGTGCCTTTGTCACGCATGACCGTGATTTGGCAAAAGAAGTCATCGAAGACGATGCAGAAGTTAATGAATATGAAGTGAAGTTGGAAAAGAAATCATTTGAAATGATTGCTCTCCAACAACCTGTTTCGCAAGACCTTCGTACCGTCTTGACTGTTCTAAAGGCAGTTTCAGACGTGGAACGCATGGGAGATCATGCAGTGTCTATCGCTGAGGCGACCATTCGTATGAAGGGAGAGCAACGTATCCCTTCTGTTGAAGAAGAAATCAAAAAAATGGGACGCGACGTGAAAAACTTCGTCGAAGCAGCTCTAGATCTTTATCTCAACGGGTCTGTGGATCAAGCCTACGAAGTAGCGGCGATGGATGAAAAAATCAACCATTACTTTGATAGCATCCGTGATTTGGCTACAGAAGAAATTAAGAAAAATCCTGAAGCTATTGTTACAGGCCGTGATTACTTCCAGGTCATTTCTTTCTTGGAACGTATCGGAGACTACGCAAAAAACATCTGTGAATGGGTTGTTTACTTTGAAACAGGTAAGATAGTTGAATTATAAAGTATTCAAATGATAAAATTATTGTGAAAGCTTACTTTTTAATAGTAAGCTTTCGTTGTATTGATGATTTTTTTATCAGAGGTGAGTAATGGACTACATACAGAATATAAGAAAAAAAGTTGGGAAAGATAAAATTATTTTAAATTTCACTTGTGGAATATTAAATCAATCAGGGAAAATTTTATTACAAAAACGAGCAGATAAAGGAACGTGGGGATTACCAGGTGGTACTATTGAATTAGGCGAATCGGCTTTAGAAGCTTTAGTGCGAGAGTTTTATGAAGAAACGGGAATCGAAGTGAGAGCGGAAAAACTCTTAAATGTTTATACTAAATATTCAGATAGTTATCCGAATGGCGATGAGGCTCAAGTTCTTACAATTTTGTATTTAGTTTCATCTAAAAATTCTATTTCTACAAATTTTTTTACAAGTAATGAAACGTTAGAATTAGGATTTTTTGATCATATGGATATACAAAACATTACAATTGTAAACCAGCAACATCAAGATATGATAAATGATTTTTTTGAAAATAAGTTCCCAATAGATAGATAAACTAATCTCTGAATTTCTAATTTTTCTAACTATATTTTATGAAAATGCAAGAAAAACGTTGACAAGCATTTTCAAATAGGTTATAATTATTCAGAAATAACAGAAAGGTCGTTTATTTATGAAGTTTAAGAAATGGATATTAGTTGTGTGTAGCATGCTTGCCAGCATGGTTTTAGTAGCTTGCCAGTCAGGAACGGATAGTTCTCAGTCTGCTGTGGATGCTATTAAACAAAAAGGAAAGCTAGTCGTTGCGACCAGCCCAGACTATGCACCTTTTGAATTCCAAGCCTTGGTAGATGGTAAAAACCAAGTGGTTGGTGCAGATATTGATATGGCTCAAGCGATTGCGGACGAGCTTGGGGTTAAACTTGAAATCTCAAGTATGAGTTTTGACAATGTCTTGACCAGCCTTCAAACTGGAAAGGCTGACTTGGCTATTGCAGGAATTAGTGCTACAGATGAGAGAAAGGAAGTCTTTGACTTTTCAATCCCTTACTATGAAAATAAGATGAGTTTCTTGGTTAGAAAAGCCGATTTAGACAAGTACAAGGATCTTTCAAGCCTCGCAAGTGCCAATATCGCAGCTCAAAAGGGAACTGTGCCAGAAACCATGGTCAAGGAACAATTACCAAATGCCCAGTTGACATCCTTGACCAATATGGGGGAAGCCGTCAATGAGTTGCAGGCTGGAAAAGTGGATGCTGTTCATATGGATGAACCAGTTGCTCTTAGCTACGCAGGTAAAAACTCAGACCTTGTCGTTGCATCTGTTAACTTGACAATGAAAGATGGCGAAGCCAATGCCGTTGCTATCAAAAAGGATCAATCAGACTTGAAAGCTGTAGTAGATAAGGTTATCCAAAAACTGAAAGATGACGGAACCTATCAAACTTATCTTGAAAAGGCAGCGAAACTAACAGAAGTTGAACAATAAGAAAAAGCTGAGTTGGACTTTAATCCAACTCAGCTTTTATGTATTCTAATAGCTCTTCTAGATTTTCGAGAGAGACTTTGGCGAACTGATAAGGACAGGCATCCAAATAAGCCTCCTCAAAAAAGTCTAGTTTGAGTGAGCTGTGTTTTAGACTGGCAATTTTAGGATAGTGTCTCAAATCAAGCAAAAGACCATTGTGTAGAGGATAGTGGGGCAAGGGACAGGTGTTTTTTTCAAGCACTTTCTTTATCTGAGCCTGATAGTTCTCTTGAAGGGTCAATCGAGCCAGTCGGTTTTTTTCAAATAACTGGCTATCGATGTAAAGAGAAAGAGCCTTTTGCATGATGAGATTGCTGTCATAGTCCAGGATATTTTTGTAGGAAACAAAGGCCTCTTTTAGGGCATTTGGGAGAATGAGGGCGGTAATACGAAGGGCTGGAAAGAGACTAGTTGAGAAGGACTTGATATAAATGACGCGATCCTCAGTATCCAGATAGTGGAAGGTTTGTCCCTTTTTAGAGTCTAAGTCACCTAGATAATCATCCTCGACGATATATACACCATACTGGTTTGCTAGATCCAAAATATCCCTTTTTTCCTGATCAGAATAGGAATGACCTAGGGGATAGTGGAAGCGAGGAATGGTGTAGAAAAACTTGATTTTCCCAGATTTAAACTGTTTTTCCAGTTCTTCAAGGTTGATGCCATCAATACGGCGTTCAATGGTCTGGTAGGCCAATCCCTGAGCGACCAAGAGGCGGTTCATCCGGTGATAGGTAGGTTGTTCGACCAAAATCTCCTCTCCCTCGCTAGGAAAGTTAATCTGAGAAAGGATAAAGAGAGCTTGCTGGGTGCCAGATGTTAGAACCAGTTGGTCGGGTTTGCAGTAGAGGGCTTGGTTGAAAAGAAGTTGATGGACAGATTGTCTTAGTTCCTCAAGGCCTTCTTGGTTGTCATAGTAGTTGAAGAGGTAGTTTTCTCGGCCTATCAGGGTTTCGTTGACGCAGAGTCGGAAGTCGTCATAGGCACTGGCATGTTCGTCAGTGACTTCGATTTCCAAGTCTTGGTGCTGTCCTTGTTCTAGAACATAGTAGCCACTTTGGGGTTTGGCATAGAGGTATTGTTCATGGCGTAATTCCAGCAGGGCTCGTTGGATAGTGTCCTTGCTACAGTGGAAGTCTTGGCTCAATTGACGGATGGAGGGAAGCCGGCTACCTGTTGGAAATTTTCCTGATTCGATCCCCTTTTTTAGAAAGGAAACGACTACTTGGTATTTACTTTCTTTCTTCATTCCAGACCTCCGTTGATTTTGTTACATTGTACCTTTTTTTTGCCTGCTTGGCAATGGGAAAATCATTTCTCCCTTTCACAACTAGGAGCAAATGTGGTATACTTAGAAAGTATGATGATTCATTGAACAGAAGATAAGAAAGAGAAAGGATAGAAAAGTGCAGGAACCAGTAAAATTATTTCAATACAATACTCTAGGTGCCCTAATGGCAGGTCTCTATGGTGGAACTATGACAGTAGGAGAATTGCTGGAACATGGTGACCTTGGTTTGGGAACCCTTGATTCGATTGATGGGGAGTTGATTGTCCTTGATGGCAAGGCTTATCAAGCCAAGGGGTCTGGTCAAACGCCTGAAATCGTTGAAGTGGCAGCGGATGCTCTTATTCCCTATGCAGCAGTGGTTCCCCATCAGGCAGAAGTGATTTTCCGCCAGCGCTTTGAGATGACAGACAAGGAATTGGAAAAGCGAATTGAGTCCTACTATGATGGGGAAAATCTTTTTCGTTCCATCAAGATTCATGGCGAATTTTCACAAATGCACGTACGGATGATTCCCAAATCCACACCTGATACCAAGTTTGCTGATGTAGCGACTCACCAACCTGAATATAGCCGTGAAAATGTATCGGGAACTATTGTTGGATTTTGGACACCGGAGATTTTCCATGGAGTGAGTGTTGCAGGCTACCATTTGCATTTTATCTCAGATGATTTAACCTTTGGTGGGCATGTGATGGACTTTGTTATCAAAGAAGGAATGATTGAGGTTGGGGCAGTCGACCAGTTGGACCAACGTTTTCCAGTCCAAGATCGCCAGTATTTATTTGCCAAATTTAACGTTGACGAGATGAAGAAAGATATTGATAAGTCAGAATAGGAGAAAAAGATGACAGTACATATTATCCTTACCATGATCGCTTTGGTTCTCATTCTAGTAAGTGGGACTTGGTATGCCAAAAAGCGGTTTAAAATCTCTCTTGCAGTGATGGGCTTGGGGGCAATCGCATTTTTTGTTTCTTCTCAAGTGTTAGAGAAGATGGTTCACCTTCTGATACTCCATCCGCAAAAAGATGGAACCATTCCGCTTATGCAGGAGCAGCCTTTCTTATACGTCCTTTATGGGATCGCTATGGCAGCCCTCTTTGAAGAGACGGCTCGTCTTATCTTTTTTAAATGGTTGGAGAAAAAGAGAAAGCTAGAAGATCGAGATGCTTTGGCTTATGGTTTGGGACATGGCGGCTTGGAGATGCTCTATCTCGGAATGGGAAGCTTGATCAGTCTTTTGATTCTCTTTTCACTCATCCAGTCTTCAAATACTGATGTAGCCAATCTTCTTCCAAAGTCTACACTTGAAACGGTTCAGTCTCTTTCTGTATGGCAGGTTTATTTACTAGGAGTTGAACGTGTGCTTGCCCTAGTTCTCCAAATCGGTCTTTCCATCTGGGTTTACCAAAGTGTTAGCCAAAAGAAATGGATCTATCTCTTTGCTGCCTATGGTTTACATGCCTTGTTTGACTTGGCTCCAGCCTTATCTCAGGTAGGATGGATTGCAAATCCGCTTCTAGTTGAGTTTGTTCTTCTCGTAGAACTTTTAGTCTTTATCTGGCTGACAAAATTTACATTTTGGAAAAAATCATAAAAAGAGGGGTGACCTCTTTTTTTATGTAATGATAAAACAAGCTCTTTTTATGGTCGTCAAATGTCTCTAAAAATGGTATAATGGAATGAATTTTGAAAAAGGAAGAGTGACATGTCAGTAAAAGAAAAAATGCTTGAAATCTTAGAAGGAATCGATATTCGTTTTAAGGAACCTTTGAAGACCTATACCTATACAAAGGTAGGAGGTCGAGCGGATTATCTAGTTTTGCCACGCAATCGCTATGAGATGGCCCGTGTCGTCCAATTTGCCAATCAAGAGAATATTCCTTGGATGGTGCTTGGGAATGCCAGCAATATCATTGTTCGTGAAGGTGGAATCCGTGGTTTTGTCATCTTGTGTGATAAGCTTAATAACGTTTCAGTTGATGGCTATACCATCGAAGCAGAAGCAGGAGCCAACTTGATCGAAACAACACGTATTGCTCTCCGTCATAGTTTGACTGGTTTTGAGTTTGCTTGTGGGATTCCTGGAAGCATAGGTGGAGCTGTCTTTATGAATGCGGGTGCCTATGGAGGAGAGATTGCTCATATCTTGCAGTCTTGTCAAATTTTGACCAAGGAAGGGGAAATCGAGACCTTATCTGCCAAGGACTTGGCTTTTGGTTACCGCCATTCAGCTATTCAGGATTCTGGGGCTGTTGTTTTGTCAGCTAAATTTGCCCTAGCTCCAGGGAATCATCAGGTTATCAAGCAAGAAATGGACCGCTTGACGCACCTACGTGAACTCAAGCAACCATTAGAATACCCATCTTGTGGTTCAGTCTTTAAGCGTCCAGTTGGGCATTTTGCAGGTCAGTTGATCTCAGAGGCTGGCCTGAAGGGCTATCGAATCGGTGGTGTGGAAGTATCTGAAAAGCATGCCGGTTTTATGATCAATGTTGCTGACGGAACGGCCAAAGACTACGAGGACTTGATCCAATCTGTTATCAAAAAAGTCAAGGAACACTCAGGTGTCACTCTTGAAAGAGAAGTCCGAATCTTGGGCGAGAAGGAATAAGGTTGGGGTAGAAAAGTTGCTACTATAACCATTGTAAAGGGGGTGAAAGCCTATCGTTAGTGAAGATGTATGTAGGCAGTTCAATCTCCTACACGAGGTAGTAGCGGCCTGACAGAGCCCTGATCTGTTAATTTATGAAAAAGAAGGAATTTATGACAATTGAAAAAACCAATTATTGAATTCAAAAACGTCTCTAAAGTTTTTGAAGACAGCAACACCAAGGTTCTCAAAGACATCAACTTTGAGTTGGAAGAAGGGAAGTTTTACACTCTTTTAGGCGCATCTGGTTCAGGAAAATCAACCATTCTAAATATCATTGCAGGTTTACTGGATGCGACGACAGGGGATATTTTGCTGGATGGGGTGCGTATCAATGATATCCCAACCAATAAACGAGATGTTCATACGGTCTTCCAATCCTATGCCTTGTTTCCACATATGAATGTGTTTGAAAATGTTGCCTTTCCACTCCGTTTGCGTAAGATTGACAAGAAAGAAATCGAACAACGTGTAGCGGAAGTTCTCAAGATGGTTCAGTTGGAAGGTTATGAGAAACGTTCCATCCGTAAACTCTCTGGAGGACAACGTCAGCGTGTGGCCATTGCCCGTGCCATTATCAACCAGCCCCGTGTGGTCTTGCTGGACGAGCCCTTGTCAGCGCTGGACTTGAAATTGCGAACAGACATGCAGTACGAACTGCGTGAACTGCAGCAACGATTGGGGATTACCTTTGTTTTTGTCACTCACGATCAGGAAGAAGCTCTCGCCATGAGTGACTGGATTTTCGTTATGAACGATGGCGAGATTGTTCAGTCTGGAACACCAGTGGACATCTATGATGAGCCAATCAACCATTTTGTTGCCACCTTTATCGGTGAGTCCAATATCTTGCCAGGAACCATGATTGAGGACTACTTGGTTGAGTTTAACGGCAAACGCTTCGAAGCGGTCGATGGAGGGATGAAACCAAATGAGCCAGTTGAGGTTGTCATTCGTCCAGAGGACTTGCGCATCACTCTTCCTGAAGAAGGCAAGCTCCAAGTTAAGGTTGATACCCAGCTTTTCCGTGGGGTTCACTACGAGATTATTGCCTATGACGAACTTGGAAACGAATGGATGATCCACTCGACCCGTAAGGCCATCGTTGGTGAGGAAATCGGTCTGGACTTTGAACCAGAAGATATCCACATCATGCGTCTTAACGAAACCGAAGAAGAGTTCGATGCTCGTATCGAGGAGTACGTAGAAATCGAAGAGCAAGAAGCAGGTCTGATTAACGCGATCGAGGAGGAAAGAGATGAAGAAAACAACCTCTAAACTCTTTGTAGTGCCATATATGCTCTGGATTGCCCTCTTTGTTCTCGCACCCTTGGTCTTGATTTTTGGACAATCCTTTTTCAACATTGAAGGGCAGTTTAGTTTAGAAAACTATAAATCTTACTTTGCGTCACAAAACTTGACCTATCTTAAAATGAGTTTCAACTCTGTGCTCTATGCTGGAATTGTGACCTTGGTAACACTTTTTATCAGCTATCCAACAGCCCTCTTTTTGACTCGTCTCAAGCACCGTCAGCTCTGGCTCATGCTGATAATACTTCCTACATGGATTAACCTACTCCTCAAGGCCTATGCCTTTATCGGGATTTTTGGTCAAAATGGCTCTATTAACCAATTCTTGGAATTTATCGGAATCGGTTCGCAGCAGTTGCTCTTTACAGATTTCTCCTTTATCTTCGTCGCAAGCTACATTGAGCTTCCCTTTATGATTTTGCCGATCTTCAATGTCTTGGATGATATGGATAACAATCTCATCAATGCCAGCTATGACCTTGGTGCAACCAAGTGGGAAACCTTCCGTCATGTCATCTTCCCTCTATCTATGAACGGAGTAAGAAGTGGTGTTCAATCTGTCTTTATCCCCAGCTTGAGTCTCTTCATGCTGACCCGTTTGATTGGTGGGAACCGCGTTATCACCTTGGGGACGGCCATTGAGCAGAACTTTCTAACAAATGACAACTACGGTATGGGTTCAACCATCGGTGTGATTCTCATCCTGACCATGTTTCTCACCATGTGGGTGACCAAGGAAAGGAGAGAACGATGAAAAAATTTGCCAATCTCTACCTAGCCTTTGTCTTTATCATCCTTTATTTGCCGATTTTTTACTTGATTGGCTATGCCTTTAATGCTGGCGATGATATGAACAGTTTTACCGGCTTTAGCTTGAGCCATTTTCAAACCATGTTTGGTGATGGTCGTCTCATGTTGATCCTCACCCAAACCTTTTTCTTGGCCTTTCTGTCTGCCTTGATTGCGACCGTTATCGGGACTTTCGGAGCTATTTACATCTACCAGTCTCGTAAGAAATACCAAGAAGCCTTTCTATCACTCAATAATATCCTCATGGTTGCGCCTGACGTTATGATTGGTGCTAGCTTCTTGATTCTCTTTACCCAGCTTAAGTTTTCACTTGGCTTTTTGACGGTTTTATCTAGTCACGTGGCCTTTTCCATCCCTATCGTGGTCTTGATGGTCTTGCCTCGCCTCAAGGAGATGAATGATGACATGATTCATGCGGCCTATGACTTGGGAGCCAGCCAGTTTCAGATGTTTAAGGAAATCATGCTTCCTTATCTGACTCCGTCTATCATTGCAGGTTATTTCATGGCCTTCACCTATTCGCTAGATGACTTTGCTGTGACCTTCTTTGTCACAGGGAATGGCTTTTCGACTCTCTCGGTTGAGATCTACTCTCGTGCTCGTAAGGGAATTTCGCTAGAAATCAATGCCCTCTCTGCCCTTGTCTTTCTCTTTAGTATTATCCTAGTTGTTGGCTATTACTTTATCTCACGTGAGAAGGAGGAGCAAGCATGAAAAAACTCTATTCATTTTTAGCAGGAATTGTAGCTATTATCCTTGTCTTGTGGGGAATTGCGACTCATCTAGACAGTAAAATCAATAGCCGAGACAGTCAGAAATTGGTTATCTACAACTGGGGGGACTATATCGATCCCGAACTCTTGGAGAAATTCACAGAAGAAACAGGAATCCAAGTACAATACGAGACCTTTGACTCCAACGAAGCCATGTATACCAAGATCAAACAGGGTGGAACGACCTACGATATTGCCATCCCGAGTGAATACATGATCAACAAGATGAAGGACGAAGACCTCTTGGTTCCGCTTGATTATTCAAAAATTGAAGGCATCGAGAATATCGGACCAGAGTTCCTCAACCAGTCTTTTGACCCGGGCAACAAATTCTCCATCCCGTACTTCTGGGGAACCTTGGGAATTGTTTACAATGAAACCATGGTAGAGGAGGCGCCTGAGCATTGGGATGACCTCTGGAAACCAGAATACAAGGATTCCATCATGCTCTTTGATGGGGCGCGTGAGGTGCTGGGACTCGGGCTTAACTCGCTCGGTTACAGTCTCAACTCCAAGGATCCTCAGCAGCTGGAAGAGACAGTGGATAAGCTCTACAAACTGACTCCAAATATCAAGGCCATTGTGGCGGACGAGATGAAGGGTTACATGATTCAGAACAACGCTGCTATCGGTGTGACTTTCTCTGGGGAAGCTAGGCAGATGTTGGAGAAAAATCCTAACCTCAAGTATGTCGTTCCGACTGAGGCCAGCAATCTCTGGTTTGATAACATGGTCATTCCAAAAACCGTGAAAAACCAAGATGCCGCCTATGCCTTTATCAACTTTATGTTGAAACCCGAAAATGCTCTGAAAAATGCCGAGTATGTAGGCTACTCAACACCAAACCTACCAGCTAAGGAAATGCTCCCAGAGGAGACCAAGGAAGATAAATCCTTCTATCCTGATGCTGATACCATGAAACACCTAGAAGTTTATGAGAAATTTGACCATAAATGGACAGGTAAATATAGCGATCTCTTCCTACAGTTTAAAATGTACCGGAAGTAGGAGATATGCTTTCTTGTCAGCTTTCCTAGTTGACGCAGAACCCAAAAAACGATATAATAAGAAAGTTGAGAATTGATTTTCAGTTGTCTTAGTCCAGAGAATTGGCGGTGCTGCAAGCCATCTAAGCTAGGAAGTCATGCTACTCAATCAGACAATTGCATAAGAATAAGAGAATGACAAGTTCATTGAATGAAGGTGGTACCGCGGTTTTTCGCCCTTCGTGATATGGACTTGTCTTTTGATTTTTGGAGGTGTTTATGAAGACATTTCTCGTGAAACAAAAGTTTCGTCTTGGAGGCGAACGCTTCGATATTAAAGATGATAGAGGAGTAGTAAATTATCAGGTAGAGGGCTCTTTCTTCCAAATTCCTAAGACCTTTACCATCTATGACGCCTATGGTGAGCAAGTAAGTGAGATTAGTAAAGAATTTTTCACTTTGCTTCCTCGCTTTACTATCCAGTTACGAAACGGTTCCAATTTCGTCATTCGTAAGAAGTTGACCTTCTTTCGAGATAAGTATGAGTTTGATGATCTAGGGCTTCGTATCGAGGGCAATATCTGGGATTTGAATTTCAAATTGCTGGATGACCGCGACCAAGTGATTGCCGAAATTCGGAAAGAGATTTTCCATTTGACCTCAACTTACACCGTAACCGTCTATGAAGACTCTTATGCAGACCTAGTCATTTCCCTCTGTGTCGCGATTGACTATGTGGAGATGCTGGAAAGCCAATCAAATTAAACAAGTAATAAGGAGATATTATGAAACAACTATCTAGTGCTCAAGTTCGCCAAATGTGGCTTGATTTCTGGGCAAGCAAAGGACACTCTGTAGAACCATCAGTCAGCTTGGTTCCTGTAAATGACCCAACTCTTTTGTGGATTAACTCTGGGGTAGCAACCCTTAAGAAATACTTTGACGGAACCATTATTCCTGAAAATCCACGTATTACCAATGCGCAGAAAGCTATCCGTACCAATGACATCGAAAATGTCGGAAAAACAGCTCGCCACCATACTATGTTTGAAATGTTGGGGAACTTCTCTATCGGGGATTACTTTCGTGACGAAGCCATCACTTGGGCTTATGAGCTTTTGACCAGCCCAGAATGGTTTGATTTTCCTGCTGAAAAACTGTACATGACCTACTATCCAGACGATAAAGATTCTTATAACCGCTGGATTGAAGTAGGAGTGGACCCAAGCCACTTGATTCCAATCGAAGACAACTTCTGGGAAATCGGTGCAGGGCCTTCTGGACCAGATACAGAGATTTTCTTCGACCGTGGAGAAGCATTTGACCCAGAAAATATCGGTATTCGCCTGCTTGCAGAAGATATTGAAAACGACCGTTACATCGAAATCTGGAACATTGTTTTGTCACAATTTAACGCCGACCCTGCTGTTCCTCGTAGCGAATACAAGGAATTACCACACAAGAACATTGATACGGGCGCTGGTTTGGAGCGTTTGGTGGCAGTTATCCAAGGGGCTAAGACAAACTTTGAAACGGACCTCTTCATGCCGATTATCCGTGAAGTTGAGAAATTGTCTGGTAAGGTTTATGACCAAGACGGCGACAACATGAGCTTCAAAGTCATCGCAGACCATATCCGTTCTCTTTCATTTGCAATCGGTGATGGTGCCCTTCCTGGAAATGAGGGCCGTGGATACGTTCTTCGTCGCCTTCTCCGTCGTGCTTCTATGCATGGTCAAAAATTGGGTATCAATGAGCCTTTCCTTTACAAACTCGTTCCAACTGTTGGTAAAATCATGGAAAGCTATTACCCAGAAGTGCTTGAAAAACGTGATTTTATCGAGAAAATTATCAAGAGCGAAGAAGAATCATTTGCTCGTACCCTTCACTCAGGTCAGCACTTTGCCCAAAGCATTGTAGCAGACTTGAAAGAAAAAGGCCAAACGGTTATCGCTGGACAAGATGTCTTCAAACTCTACGATACTTATGGATTCCCAGTTGAATTGACAGAGGAAATCGCCGAAGAAGCTGGTATGACTGTAGACCGCGAAGGCTTTGAAGCAGCCATGAAAGAGCAGCAAGAACGTGCGCGTGCTTCAGCTGTCAAAGGCGGATCCATGGGGATGCAAAATGAAACCCTTCAAAATATCACTGTTAAGAGTGTCTTCAACTACAATGCCAGCCAATTGCCTTCTAAGTTGGTGGCTATCGTAGCGGACAATGCTGAAGTAGAAGCTGTATCTGAAGGAACTGCCTCTCTTATCTTTGCAGAGACTCCATTCTACGCTGAAATGGGTGGACAAGTAGCTGACCATGGTCAAATCTTGGATGCTACTGGAAATGTCGTAGCTACTGTGACAGACGTTCAAAAAGCACCAAACGGACAAGCTCTTCATACTGTTGAAGTTCTTGCACCACTTGCTTTGAACCAAGAATACACCTTGGCTATCGATACCAACCGTCGTCATCGTGTTATGAAAAACCACACTGCGACTCACTTGCTCCATGCGGCTCTTCACAATATCCTTGGCCACCATGCGACACAAGCAGGATCTCTGAACGAAGTAGAATTTCTTCGCTTTGACTTTACTCACTTCCAAGCTGTGACTCCTGAAGAGTTGCGCGCCATTGAACAGCAAGTCAATGAGAAGATTTGGGAAGCCATCGCAGTGGAAACTGTTGAGACAGATATTGACACGGCTAAAGAAATGGGAGCTATGGCCCTCTTTGGTGAGAAATATGGTAAAGAAGTCCGCGTTGTGACCATCGGTGACTACTCTATTGAGCTTTGTGGTGGTACCCACGTTGGCAACACTTCTGAGATTGGCCTCTTCAAGATTGTCAAAGAAGAAGGAATCGGATCAGGAACTCGCCGTATCTTGGCAGTAACTGGTAAGGAAGCCTTTGAAGCCTATCGTGAACAAGAAGACGCTTTGAAAGCCGTCGCAGCAACCTTGAAAGCACCTCAACTCAAGGAAGTTCCTCATAAGGTTGAAGGACTTCAAGAGCAACTTCGTCAATTGCAAAAAGAAAATGCAGAATTGAAGGAAAAAGCAGCAGCTGCAGCTGCAGGTGATGTCTTCAAGGATGTGAAGGAAGTCAACGGACACCGTTACATTGCAAGCCAAGTTTCTGTATCAGATGCAGGTGCCCTTCGTACCTTTGCGGATAACTGGAAACAAAAAGACTACTCTGATGTGCTTGTCCTAGTTGCTGCTATTGGTGACAAAGTCAATGTTCTTGTAGCTAGCAAGACAAAAGATATCCACGCAGGTAACTTGGTTAAAGAATTGGCTCCAATTGTTGATGGACGTGGTGGTGGTAAACCAGACATGGCCATGGCAGGAGGAAGCAACCAAGCGAAAATCCAAGAATTGTTGGATGCAGTAGCAGGTAAATTATAAGAAAACATTTAGGATCTATCCATTTGGGTAGGTCTTTTTGCATACACAAAAAAGCCAAATCCGGTTGGATTTGACTTGTACCTGATAGGTTTATTTTGCTACCCAGACACTGACTGAACCCGCTGCTACTGGAAATTCTCCATAACCTTCAGCATTGATTGTAACTTGTGCTGGATGATTTTCAAGGAGGTCAACAAAGGTTTGGTCAGCCCATTCTTGCCCGACAAACATAGACTTGCTGTTTTCTTGGTCATTGGAGATAAGGACAGCGATTGGGGATTGATGTTCAGCGCCTGAACGAACCCATCCGATGCAGTTGGCATCGTCAAAGTAGTCTGTTTGCTCTCCATAGGCCAAATCTTTTCGGATGGCTAGGAGACGGTCAAGAACTTCTCTGAAATCTTCTTGGGCATATTGCCCTGAAATGCCGTAATAGTCTCCATAAAAGACACATGGAAGGCCTTGCTCACGAAGAAGGATGAGCGCATAGGCTGCTGGTTTAAACCATTCTTCAACAGTAGACTCAAGGGCCTGCCCTCGTTGAGTATCATGGTTGTCAACGAAAGTGACAGCCTTGTCAGGATTGAGTTCAACCAAGCTATCTGTGAAAATGTTACGAAGGTCGAAGCTTGCTCCAGCATGGCTAGCTTCAAAGAGGTTTTGGTGGAGGCGAACATCGACAAGGTCAAAACGTTCTTCTACTTTCTCGAGATAGTCTAGGTTAGCTTCTTTGTCTGGATTCCAAAATTCCCCAAAAACATAGAAATCTTCACCGTATTTTTCCTTCATATCACGGATGAAATTGCCCATAAAGAAGGAGTCAATGTGTTTAACGGCATCCAAGCGGAAACCAGCAACTCCAGTCGTTTCCATGAACCAGTCAGCCCAGTCATAGATGTTTTGGATGACTTCAGGGTGCTTAAAGTCCAGGTCAGCGTACATGAGGTAGTCGTAGTTACCGTTTTCGTTATCGACCAATTCCTCATTTGCCCAACCTTTATTGTCTCCCTGGATCAGGTAAATACCAGACTTACGGCGTTTGGCATCGTAGTCTGTACCTGTGAAGTGGTACCAGTGCCAGTGGAAGTCATTGTAGGTGTCTTGGCGACCATCGAAGGTGAAGTGAGTCCAGCCATTGATGGTAAAGGGCTCGCTTAGCTGAAGGGTACGATCCTCAGGATCCACTTCAATAACCTGAAAGGCTTCCATATGATCGGCAGCAGCCTTGTGATTGAGCACCACATCGGCCATAGGTTGAATTCCCTGTGCCTTTAGGGTTTGAATGGCTTGAAGATAGTCTTCTTTAAACCCATACTTGGTACGGACAGTCCCTTTTTGGTGAAATTCGCCTAGGTCAAAAAGATCGTAAACACCATAGCCTACATCTTTTTCGTTGGTTGCCTTGAAGGCAGGTGGCATCCAGATATGGCTGATACCAAGGTTTGCTAGGTGCTCTGCGTCATTTGTTAGTCGAGCCCAGTGCTGGCCGTCATGAGGCAGATACCATTCAAAGTATTGCATAAGTGTCTGATTTTGCATTGTTTTTCCTCTTGCTTATCAATGTTGTGTTTTATTCTACCATAAAGTTTAGAACTAGGCAAACGTTTGCGCAAGTTTCTATACTCATTTCTGAAATTGTCTATTTTTAGCGATTAAAATCTCTATTTCCATCACAAGGGAGAGGATGTTTTGGTGAAAAAGTAAATGGAATAAACTTATTTGAACAAAAATGACACTCAGTAAACTAAAGTACAAATGGTTAAACGGTTTCTTTTTTGAGAATTGTCACAAAATTTGCTATAATAGTAGCTATGAATAGAATTAGGGTCAGCAGACGTGTTGAAAAAAAGCTAGCTAAGGGTCTAGTTCTTTTGGAAGCGAGTGATTTAACAGATATTGAACTGACGGATCAGGCAGTAGAAGTTCTTAGTCAAGACGGGAAGTTTTTAGGGAGTGCCTATCTTTCTCAACAGAACAAGGGAATCGGTTGGTTGGTCAGCAAGGAAAAGGTTGGTTTCAATCAAGCCTTTTTTGAAATTCTGTTTCGTAAGGCCAAGGAAGCTAGAAAGCCTTATTATCAAGATGACTTGACCACTGCTTTTCGCCTTTTTAACCAAGAGGGGGATGGCTTTGGGGGTCTGACTGTTGATCTCTATGGAGATTATGCTGTCTTTTCCTGGTACAACTCCTTTGTTTACCAGATTCGTGAGCTGATCGTAAAGGCTTTTAAGGAAGTTTTTCCTGAGGTCTTGGGGGCTTATGAGAAGATTCGTTTTAAAGGTCTAGACTACGAGTCTGCCTATGTTTATGGTGAGGAAGCGCCAGACTATTTTACTGTTCTTGAGAATGGCGTTCTCTATCAAGTCTTTATGAATGATGGCTTGATGACCGGGATTTTCCTAGACCAGCATGAGGTTCGTGGGAGTCTGGTTGACGGTCTAGCCATGGGCAAATCCTTGCTCAATATGTTTTCCTATACGGCGGCCTTTTCAGTTGCTGCAGCTATGGGAGGTGCGAGTGAGACAACTTCTGTTGACTTGGCCAAACGGTCTAGAGAGCTGTCAGCAGCCCATTTTCATGCAAATGGACTTAGCACGGACAATCATCGTTTTATTGTCATGGACGTTTTTGAGTACTTCAAGTATGCCAAGCGAAAAGGCTTATCCTATGATGTGATTGTTCTTGATCCGCCTAGCTTTGCCCGCAATAAAAAACAAACATTCTCTGTAGCTAAGGACTATCACAAGTTGATTTCCCAGAGTCTAGAGATTTTAAATCCGGGAGGCATTATCATTGCCAGTACTAATGCTGCCAATGTTTCCCGCCAGAAATTTACAGAACAAATTGATAAAGGTTTTGCAGGAAGAAAATATCAAATTTTAAACCAATATGGTCTTCCAGCAGACTTTGCCTATAATAAAAAAGATGAAAGCAGTAATTACCTCAAGGTGATTAGTATGAAGGTTAGTAGATGAAATTAATCGTTTCAGTAATGCCAAGAAGTTTAGAAGAAGCACAAGAACTGGATGCCACTAGGTATGAAGATGCCGATATCATTGAGTGGCGTGCGGACTTTCTTACAAAGGACGCTATTTTACAGGTAGCACCCGCTATCTTTGAGAAATTTGCAGGACGCGAACTGGTCTTTACCCTTCGGACCCGCGCTGAGGGAGGAGAAATCGAACTTTCCTCAGAAGAGTATGTTCAAATCATCAAGGAAGTTACTCAGCTTTATCAGCCGGATTATGTAGATTTTGAGTATTTCAGCTACAAGGACGTTTTTGAGGAAATGTTGGATTTTCCAAATCTTGTTTTGAGTTACCATAATTTCCAGGAGACACCTGAAAACATGATGGAAATTTTGTCTGAGTTGACCAGTCTCTCTCCGAAAGTGGTCAAGGTATCAGTTATGGCCCATACGGAGCAGGATGTTTTAGACCTGATGAATTACACTCGAGGATTTAAAACACTCAACCCTGAGCAAGAGTACGTGACCATTTCCATGGGGAAAATGGGCAAGGTATCTCGTATCACTTCAGATGTGACAGGTTCAAGTTGGTCATTTGCTAGTCTGGATGAAGCGAGTGCCCCAGGTCAGATTTCGCTATCAAACATGAAGAAAATCAGGGAGATTTTGGATGAGGCTTGATGGCTATACACGTTTAGCTGCAGTTGTTGCAAATCCCATCAAACACTCTATTTCACCCTTTATCCACAATAGGGCCTTTGAGGCGACTGCTACCAATGGTGTCTATGTGGCTTGGGAAATCGAAGCAGGGGACTTAACGGAAACAGTCGCTAATATTCGCCGTTACCAGATGTTTGGGATTAATCTCTCCATGCCTTACAAGGAGCAAGTGATTCCTTATCTGGATGAGTTGAGTGATGAGGCTCGTTTGATTGGGGCAGTCAACACCGTTGTCAATGATAATGGCAATTTAATTGGATATAATACAGATGGCAAGGGATTCTTTAAGAGCTTGCCTTCTTTTACAATTTCAGGTAAAAAGATGGCCATACTAGGAGCAGGTGGCGCGGCCAAATCCATTTTGGCACAGGCTATTTTGGATGGCGTCAGTCAGATTTCAGTCTTTGTTCGTTCAGTTTCCATGGAAAAAACAAGACCTTATCTGACCAAGATACAGGAACAGACAGGATTTAAAGTAGACTTGTATGCTTTAGAAGATATTTCTGTCTTGCAGGAAAGGATTGCCGAGTCGGACCTGCTCGTCAATGCGACTAGTGTGGGAATGGATGGTCAGTCGTCCCCAGTTCCAGAAAGCATCAATTTGCCAGAGGCTCTCTTGGTCGCAGATATTATTTACCAACCCTTTGAAACGCCGTTTTTGAAATGGGCTAGAAGCCAGGGCAATCCAGCTGTCAATGGTCTGGGAATGTTGCTCTATCAAGCTGCTGAAGCTTTTCAATTGTGGACAGGTAAAGAAATGCCGACAGACGAGATTTGGCAGTCCTTAACAGAAAAATATAAATAGTGAAAAGGAGACCCTACTATGAAAATCAGAATCGATATTCCGCATCATCCTTATGATATTCAGATTGAAAAAGGTTGTCTGGCTCAGGCTGGTCAATGGTTGCGAGAACTCTGGCAACCACAAAAGGTAGTCATTGTGACAGATAACCATGTAGCTTCTCTCTATGCAGAGAAGGTTAAACTCAGCCTAGAAGATGCTGGTTTTCAGGTAGCTGTTTTTGACTTTTTAGAAGGCGAAGAACGAAAAAATTTAACCACTGTTCAGAAAGTCTATGAATTTCTAGTTAAGCAGGGGTTGACTCGTAGCGATGGGATCGTGGCTCTTGGTGGTGGTGTCGTTGGGGACCTAGCTGGCTTTGTGGCCTCTACCTATATGCGGGGCATTCACTTTGTTCAGATTCCGACTAGTTTGACAGCCCAGGTTGATTCTTCTATCGGCGGAAAGACGGGGGTTAATACTCCTTTTGCTAAGAATATGGTGGGAACTTTTGCCCAACCAGATGGGGTTCTGATTGACCCGCTTGTCCTTGAAACACTCGGGAAAAGAGAGTTGATTGAAGGGATGGGTGAGGTTATCAAGTATGGCTTGATTGAGGATCCAGAACTTTGGGCTCTCTTGACGGAGCTAGATGGTTCTGTAGAGAGCATTCTGGAGCATGGAGAAACTTTGATCGAACATTCTTGTCAGGTGAAGCGCAAGATGGTAGTTGAGGATGAGTTGGACAACGGGGTTCGCCTTTACCTCAATTTTGGCCACACCATTGGCCATGCCATAGAAGCAACGGCAGGTTATGGAACAGTCATGCATGGAGAAGCTGTAGCCATGGGCATGGTTCAGATTTCCAAGGTTGCTGAGGAAAAAGGCCTCATGCCAGCTGGAATAACCAAGTCCATCACAGCTATGTGTCAGAAATTTGGTTTGCCTGTTGACTATGAAAACTGGGATGTTAATAAACTTTATCAAGCTTTGACTCATGATAAGAAAGCGCGTGGGAACATCTTGAAATTGGTCTTGGTACCAGAGCTTGGTTCAGCGACCATTCACCCAGTTTCTCTGGAAGAGATGAAAGACTACTTGGTAAAATAAGGAGAACCTATGAGATATTTAACTGCGGGAGAATCACACGGACCCCGTCTGACAGCTATCATTGAAGGAATTCCTGCTGGACTTCCTTTGACAGCAGAGGACATCAATGAGGATTTGAAACGTCGTCAGGGCGGATACGGACGTGGTGGTCGTATGAAGATTGAGAGTGACCAGGTTGTCTTTACTTCGGGTGTCCGCCATGGGAAGACGACTGGGGCTCCTATTACCATGGATGTCGTCAATAAAGACCACCAAAAATGGCTGGACATCATGTCTGCTGAGGACATTGAAGATCGCCTAAAAAGCAAACGGAAAATCACTCATCCTCGTCCAGGACATGCCGATTTGGTTGGGGGGATCAAGTACCGTTTTGATGATTTGCGAAATTCTTTGGAACGTTCATCAGCTCGTGAAACCACCATGCGGGTGGCCGTTGGGGCAGTAGCCAAACGTCTCTTAGCTGAGCTAGATATGGAGATTGCCAACCATGTCGTGGTTTTTGGTGGCAAGGAAATCGATGTACCTGAAAATCTGACAATCGCTGAGATTAAGGAACGGGCTTCCCAGTCTGAAGTTTCTATTGTCAACCAAGAACGGGAACAGGAAATCAAGGACTATATTGACCAAATCAAACGTGACGGTGATACCATCGGTGGGGTTGTGGAGACAGTCGTCGGAGGTGTTCCAGTTGGCCTTGGATCTTATGTTCAATGGGACAGAAAATTGGATGCGCGATTGGCCCAAGCAGTTGTTTCTATCAATGCCTTTAAAGGGGTGGAATTTGGTCTTGGCTTTGAAACTGGTTACCGAAAAGGCAGCCAGGTTATGGATGAAATTCTCTGGTCTAAAGAAGACGGCTATACTCGTCGTACCAATAATCTAGGTGGGTTTGAAGGTGGCATGACCAATGGGCAACCCATCGTTGTTCGAGGTGTTATGAAACCCATTCCCACTCTCTATAAACCATTGATGAGTGTGGATATCGAGACTCACGAACCTTACAAGGCAACTGTAGAAAGAAGTGATCCGACCGCTCTTCCAGCAGCAGGTGTGGTCATGGAAGCCGTTGTTGCAACGGTTCTGGCACAAGAAATCCTTGAAAAATTCTCATCAGATAATCTTGAAGAATTAAAAGAGGCAGTTGCCAAGCACCGAGACTATACAAAGAACTATTAAGGAGTCCTTATGCCAAAAACCATCTATATCGCAGGTCTCGGTTTGATTGGTGCTTCGATGGCACTCGGTATCAAGCGCGATCATCCTGATTATGAAATTTTAGGTTATAATCGCAGTCAGGCTTCGAGAGACATTGCCTTGGAGCGGGGGATGATAGACCGTGCGACGGATGATTTTGCCAGTTTCGCTCCCCTAGCAGATGTCATCATTCTGACCTTGCCAATCAAACAGACCATTGCTTTTATTAAGGAGCTGGCAGATTTAGACTTGAAAGAAGGTGTCATTATCTCGGATGCCGGCTCAACCAAGTCAGCCATTGTGGAAGCAGCGGAGGAATATTTAGCTGGCAAGCCTGTCCGCTTTGTCGGGGCTCATCCCATGGCTGGTAGCCACAAGACAGGGGCTGCCTCTGCGGATGTTAATCTCTTTGAAAATGCCTACTATATCTTTACTCCATCTAGTTTGACTAGTTCAGACACGCTTGAGGAAATGAAGGACCTACTTTCAGGTCTCCATGCTCGTTTCATTGATATTGATGCCAAGGAGCACGATCGAGTAACTTCACAGATTAGCCATTTTCCCCATATCTTGGCATCAGGTCTCATGGAGCAAACAGCTGTCTATGCTCAAGATCATGAAATGGCAAGGCGCTTTGCGGCGGGTGGTTTTCGAGATATGACTCGCATTGCGGAAAGCGAGCCAGGTATGTGGACTTCCATTCTCTTGTCCAATCGTGAGACTATCCTAGATCGAATTGCGGATTTCAAGGAGCGCCTAGATGAGGTTGGACAAGCCATTAGCAGGGGAGATGAAGAGCAAATTTGGAACTTTTTCAATCAAGCACGTGAGCAACGTCAGGCCATGGAAATCCATAAACGTGGTGGTGTGGATAGTTCTTATGACCTCTATGTCGATGTTCCCGATGAAGAAGATGTTATCTTGCGAATTTTGGAATTACTTCGTGGGACTTCTTTGGTTAATATCCACATCAACGAAGAAAACCGTGAAGATGTTCACGGGATTCTACAAATTTCCTTTAAAAATGCTCAGGATATGGAACGAGCTGAGCGCTTAATTACAGAAAATACGGACTACACAGTCGTCATCAAATAAGGAGAAAATCATGTCAAATATTTACGATAGTGCAAATGAACTTAGTCGTGGATTACGCGAATTACCAGAATACAAGGCGGTTAAGGCAGCCAAAGATGCCATCCAAGCTGATGAACAAGCTAGCAAGATTTTTGCAGACTATATCGCCTTCCAGCAAGAAATCCAAGTCATGGCTCAAACTGGACAAATGCCAGATACCTCTTTCCAAGAAAAGATGCAGTCCTTCAGTAAGCAAATCCAAGAGAATGCTCTTTTGTCAGATTTTTTTGCCAAACAGCAACAATTGTCTATTTACCTTTCTGACATTGAAAAAATTGTCTTTGAACCTGTTTCGGAATTATTGAAATAGTATTTTATCTGTATAAAAGCCAGAAATTTCAGGAATTTCTGGCTTTTTTGTGATAAAATAAGAAAAGTATTGCAAGTATGAGGTCAACTATGAAACTAAAAACAAACATTCGCCACTTACATGGCAGTATCCGAGTTCCAGGTGACAAGTCTATCAGTCACCGTTCGATTATTTTTGGAAGTTTGGCTGAGGGCGAGACTAAGGTTTATGATATTCTGCGTGGAGAGGATGTACTTTCAACCATGCAGGTTTTTCGTGACCTTGGTGTTGAAATTGAGGACAAAGATGGGGTTATTACCATTCAAGGTGTTGGAATGGATGGCTTAAAAGCTCCGCAAAACGCCTTGGATATGGGGAATTCTGGCACCTCGATTCGCCTGATCTCAGGTGTCCTTGCTGGTGCAGACTTCGAAGTAGAGATGTTTGGAGATGATAGTCTTTCTAAACGTCCTATGGATCGTGTGACGATTCCATTGAAAAAAATGGGCGTCAGCATTTCGGGACAAACTGAGCGAGACCTGCCTCCTCTTCGCCTCAAAGGAACAAAAAATCTAACACCTATTCATTATGAGTTACCAATCGCCTCTGCTCAAGTCAAGTCTGCCTTGATATTTGCAGCCTTGCAGGCTCAGGGGGAGTCCGTTATTATTGAAAAAGAGTGTACTCGAAACCACACCGAAGATATGCTACAGCAATTTGGTGGTCAATTAAGTGTGGACGGAAAGAAAATCACAGTTCAAGGACCGCAAAAACTGACTGGACAAAAGGTTATAATTCCAGGAGATATTTCCAGTGCAGCCTTTTGGTTGGTCGCAGGTTTGATTGTTCCAGATTCTCGTGTGGTGCTGCAGAATGTGGGCATCAATGAAACGCGTACTGGTATTATTGATGTCATTCGCGCCATGGGTGGAAAACTAGAAATAACTGAAATCGATCCAGTCGCTAAATCAGCAACCCTGACTGTCGAATCTTCAGACCTGAAAGGAACAGAGATTGGTGGAGCTTTGATTCCACGCTTGATTGATGAATTACCTATTATTGCCCTTTTAGCGACACAAGCGCAAGGTGTAACAGTCATTAAGGATGCTGAGGAACTCAAGGTCAAGGAAACTGACCGCATTCAGGTGGTGGCTGATGCCTTAAATAGCATGGGAGCGGACATCACCCCCACAGCAGATGGGATGATTATCAAAGGGAAATCAGCCCTTCATGGCGCTAGAGTCAATACGTTTGGTGACCATCGAATTGGAATGATGACAGCCATTGCAGCCCTCTTGGTTGCGGATGGAGAAGTGGAACTTGACCGTGCTGAAGCCATCAACACTAGCTATCCTAGCTTCTTTGATGATTTGGAGAGCATGACTCATGGCTAAGGTATTACTTGGATTTATGGGGGCAGGCAAGTCGACAATCGCTAGAGGCTTGGACCCAGACTATATCGATATGGATGCCTTAATCGAGGAACATTTGGGCATGTCCATTGCGGATTTCTTCGCTGAAAAAGGAGAAGTGGCATTTCGTCAAATAGAGTCAGAAGTCCTAGCTGACTTACTAAAAACGGACCGAGTTGTGTCAACTGGCGGAGGAGTTATCATTTCTCAGAGAAATCGTGACTTGCTCAAAACCAATCCTGATAACATCTACCTAAAAACAGATTTTGAAACCCTCTACCAACGTATCGCAGCTGATAAGGACCATCAGCGCCCGCTCTTTCTTAACAGAAGTAAGGAAGAACTAGCAGCTATTTTCCATGAAAGACAAGCTTGGTATGAGGAAGTAGCCAGTCGGGTTTTGGATGTGACCAAGTTAAGCCCAGAGGAAATTATAGAGGAACTGAGATGAAAATTGCCTATCTAGGTCCCAAGGGATCTTTTTCGCATCATGTTGTGCAGACAGCTTTTCCCAAAGAGGAATTGCAGGCTTTTGCCAATATCACAGATGTCATCAAGGCCTATGAACAAGGCTTGGTGGACTATTCGGTGGTGCCAGTTGAAAATTCTATCGAGGGTAGCGTTCATGAAAGCTTGGATTACCTTTTTCACCAGGCTCGCATCCAAGCAGTTGCAGAAATCGTTCAACCCATTCACCAGCAGTTGATGGTAGTTCCAGGTCAGTCAAAAATTGAGAAAATCTTTTCCCATCCTCAGGCTCTGGCTCAAGGAAAGAAATTCATCGATGAACACTATCCCGAGGCTCAAATCGAGGTGACTGCTAGTACAGCCTATGCGGCTCGCTTTATTTCGGAACATCCAGACCAACCTTATGCAGCTATTGCTCCTAAAAGTTCAGCTGAAGAATATGGCTTGGAATTAATTGCAGAGGATATTCAGGAAATGGAAGCCAATTTCACACGTTTTTGGGTGTTAGGGGCAGAGATACCGAAGATTCCTTTGAACTCGCAAGCTGAAAAAATGAGTTTGGCCTTGACCTTGCCAGACAACTTACCTGGTGCTCTTTACAAGGCACTTTCGACCTTTGCTTGGAGAGGGATTGACTTAACAAAGATTGAAAGTCGCCCCCTTAAAACAGCCTTAGGAGAATACTTTTTCATTATCGATGTAGACTATAGTGACAAAGAACTGGTTCATTTTGCAAGACAAGAACTAGAAGCCATTGGGATCCAGCACAAGATACTGGGAACCTACCCGATTTTTACCATAACTGATATAGAAAAGGAGAGTCAATGAGCAAAGAAAATCCTTTAAGTCATCATGAGCAGTTACGTTATGACTATCTCTTCAAAAATATCCATTACCTCAACGACCGTGAACGGAGGGAGTTTGATTATCTGCAACAGAAGATGGCAGGTCTCAAGTCTGAAGTTCACCATTTCTACCAAGAAGAAAAAGAAGAAACTTGGGGTAGAGATATTGATCTTCCGACTTATGGCAGTAGAAGTCGGTCTAAGAAACGTGAAAAGGTAGCTCCTCAACCTAAAGTCAAAAAGAAAAAGAGAAGAATTGGCTTCAAACGAATATTGACTTGGTTCTTGCTGTTGATTACATGTGTGGCTGCAGGGATGATTTTCATGTTTCTTCGAGGGTTCCAGTCAGCAGCCAATCCAACAAATAAACCAGCTGACGCCAAGGCAGCTCAAGTAGAGGTCTTTAACGGTCAGGATACCAAAGATGGTGTGAATATTTTAGTCATGGGGACAGATGGCCGTATCGGTCAAAATAGTGCGGAGACACGTACCGACACAATCATGGTGCTGAATGTCAGCGGATCAGATAAGAAGCTCAAGTTAGTCAGCTTTATGCGTGACAACTTGGTTTATATCGACGGGTACAGTAAGATTGTAAATGGCCAGAAACAGACGGATAACAAACTAAATGTTGCCTATGAACTTGGGGAACAAGAAGGGCAAAAAGGGGCTGAAATGGTCCGCAAGGTTCTAAAAGACAACTTTGATTTGGATATTAAGTACTATGCTCTAGTTGACTTCCAGGCCTTTGCAACAGCTATTGATACCCTCTTCCCTGACGGAGTAACGATTGATGCCCAATTCTCAACATTGAATGGTCAACCTTTAACAGAAGCCACAGTTGGAGATGACCTTCATGCAACAGAGACAGAATCGCCAACCCAAACCATCAAAGTTGGAAAACAGCAGATGAATGGCTCCACCTTGCTGAACTATGCTCGCTTCCGCGATGATGATGAGGGAGACTATGGCCGTACCAAACGTCAGCAACAAGTCATGTCAGCAGTTCTTGAGCAAATCAAAGATCCAACCAAGCTCTTTACGGGATCAGAGGCACTTGGAAAAGTCTTTGGCATGACATCAACAAATCTACCATATAGCTTCTTGTTGACCAATGGCTTATCTGTCCTAGAAGGTGCTCAAAATGGCATTGAAAGACTCACCGTCCCAGAACTTGGTGACTGGGTAGACGCTTATGATATCTATGGTGGACAAGGACTTCTAGTTGATCAAAATAAATACCAGACCAAACTCGCCCAAATGGGAATGAGATAGAATACTATAAAAAAATCAAAGTTTGAATCACCAGTGAAAAAGTGGTTTAGGCTTTGATTTTTCTTAGTATCTGATGGATTTTTAGGGCTTTTTTATGGTATAATAAAACGATATAACTCGTTATTGGACAGAAGAGGAGAGACATGAGTGATTTGAAAGCGATTCAGGCTCGTAGTCTGGAAATGGCTGAATATTTCGTCGCATTTTGTAAAGAACATGATTTGTTGTGCTATCTCTGTGGTGGAGGAGCCATTGGCGCCCTTCGTAATAAGGGCTTCATTCCTTGGGATGATGATCTAGACTTTTTCATGCCACGTAAGGACTATGAAAAATTAGCAGAACTGTGGCCACGTTATGCAGACGAGCGTTATTTCTTGTCAAAGAGTAACAAAGATTTTGTAGACCGTAACCTTTTTATTACCATTCGTGACAAGGAAACCACTTGTATCAAGCCTTATCAGAAGGATTTGGATTTGCCACACGGTTTAGCCTTGGATGTGTTGCCTTTAGATTATTATCCTAAAAATCCAGCTGAGCGTAAGAAACAGGTTCGTTGGGCCTTGATTTATTCACTCTTTTGCGCCCAAACTATCCCAGAAAAGCATGGTGCCATAATGAAATGGGGAAGTCGCATCTTACTCGGCCTGACTCCAAAATCTCTACGTTATCGCATTTGGAAAAAAGCTGAAAAAGAAATGACCAAGTATGGTCTGGCTGAGAGCGATGGAATTACGGAATTATGCTCAGGTCCTGGCTACATGCGAAACAAATACCCAATCGCATCCTTTGAAGACAATCTCTTTTTGCCATTTGAAGGAACTGAGATGCCCATCCCAGTCGGTTATGATGCCTATCTCAGCACTGCTTTTGGGGACTATATGACACCGCCACCAGCGGACAAGCAAGTACCGCATCATGATGCTATTATAGCAGACATGGACAAGAGCTACACAGAGTACAAGGGAGAATACGGAGCATGATGGGAGAAAAAATAAGCGTTATCGTTCCGGTATACAATGTAGAAGCCTATCTGGAGCGATGTGTGGAGTCGATTCTTCAACAGACTTATGCCCATTTTGAGTTAATCCTAATCAATGATGGTTCTACTGATTCCAGTGGACAGATCTGTGATCACTTAGCGTCTCAGTATGAGAATATCAAGGTTTATCATATCGAAAATGCTGGTGTTTCAAATGCTAGAAATATGGGAATTCAGCTAGCAACGGGTTCTTGGGTTACCTTTATTGATAGCGATGATTTCGTTACCCAGGATTACCTAGCTACTTTAGCAAGTGCAGCTGAAGGGTTGAATGTAGGCTTTGTAATTGCTCCTCTGCACCATATCAAAAACGGAATTGTAACAGACCTACCTTCACATTCAGGAAAAACAGAACTCTGGTCAACAGAAGAAACCATGAAGGAACTACTGATGACTACCAGAACATCATTTTTTCCAGTTGCAAAACTGTTTAAGAGAGACCTGCTTGCGGATGAAAAGTTTAATACAAACTATCACCTAGCTGAAGATGCCCTTTTTTTAACTGAATTGCTACTAAAGACAAGATGCAGTTGCGTATTTATTGACAAACCTGTTTATTTTTATGACCATCGTGAGGGAAGTGCAACAACATCTGTTAATCGACATGTATTTGACACGATAGAAGTTTATCAGCAAATAATTGCTCAAGTTTCACAAGCCTTCCCTAATTTAAAATACGAATTAATAAATAGAGAATGTTGGTCGTACATCACAGTTTACGATAAAATTATCTTTACTTCACGTGAAGAGTATCAAAAGGAGAAAGCCGAGCTGAGGAATTGGATTGTTCAGCACCGACGCGAAATATGGAAGGATGCTTATTTCACTACTTTTCGCAAGGTAGCGATCCTTTCACTTGTCATTTCTCCATGGCTATATAAGAAAATTGTTGGATTGAAAAACTAATATCATGAGAAGGAGTTGAAAATGAATTTTTCAAAAATGGATGAATACTTTGAAAAATCAAAACTATGGATTGCGTATCTATTTGTTTTTATTTCGATTTTAAGTATGAGTTCACTGGTTTATAAGATAGCAAATCCCCTCTACAAGGGATTATCAGCGATTGTAGTGCTTTATATTTGCTATACCTTATTGTTTAAGTGGAAAGAAATCACAGCAGATCGTAAATTTCTATCCTTATTTGGACTCTTAGCTGGAAGTCATCTGCTATCAGCTATTTTCAATCGCTCTGGACATCTGATTGGAAATGTGATTGAAATCCTCTTCATGGTAACCTATGTTTTATTATTTACCATGTTACAATCAGGGCAACTTAAAAAATTATTTGACTGGATTGCCTATACGGTTCAAATTGTATCTTTTTCTTCAGCAATTTTTGCGTTTGGTTTATTGGTAAGTAGAGTCCTTATCCTATTTAAGATTGGCGAACAATCTTATTACTATGGTGTCATGAATGGACGTCTGTGGGGGATTGTCAATCCAAATGCTAGTGCGATATTTTCATACATTAGCATTATTTTGGCTATGTATTTGATCCATAAAGGAAGTAAATATTCTGTTTATCTTAAACTGAACAATGTGATTCAATTCGTTTACTTCGCAACGATGCAAAGTCGAGGAGCCTTACTTTCTTTACTTCTCATGATTGGACTCTATAGTTTCTTTGCTACTAGAGGAAGTATCGTTAAACGCTTCCTCACTTTTATAGTTGCTGGTTTGCTGATTACTGCAACTAATATTGGATTAAGCTATGTAACTTCAATCTATATCTCATCTGAAACTGCGACTGTCTTAGATTTAAACAAAGGACAATCCTATGCTGAGACAGATTCGTCTGTCACTAAGAAGAACGGTGAGCTCCATCTGATTGAAACAACACCAAGTGGTAGAACCTATATCTGGAAAAATGCCATCAAGATGGGAAGTGCCAAACCAATTTTTGGTTATGGTGTACGAAATGTTCCAGATTACTACACAGAATATTTCAGTAAATTTGAGATTCAAAACTCCCTTATCGGTGGGAATTTCCATAACATTTTTGTGACCATATTTGTCAGTTCGGGAGTTCTAGGTTTGGTATCCTTCCTTCTTGTACTGGCTTATGTCATCAAGCGCTTTTTAACGTATTTGATTGTTTCCAAGAAACATACTGATAAATTGATCATGATCCTATTCTTTGGTATCTTGTTTGGTCAATTATTTGAAAGTCAGATTATGTATTCAACCAACTTTATTAATATCATCTTCTGGCTAGCGATTGGCTATGGACTCGTAGTCTGCAAACGAGATGAAGGAGTTCGGTACCAAGAAGTAACAGACATCAATGAAATTCAACAAATGGAACTTGGAATCATGGAGTATATTCATGAAGTTTGTCAGAAAATTGGAGTCAAGTATTTCTTAGCATATGGAAGTCTAATTGGTGCTGTACGCCATAAAGGATTTATCCCTTGGGATGATGACATGGATATCTGCATGTTACGAGAAGATTATGAAAAATTGCAAGACTACCTTATCGCTAACCCTGATGAACGTTACGAGGTCATGTCTTATAAAAACAATCTCAACTATGTCTATCCCTTCATGAAAGTGCAGGATAACCATACCTACTTGCTGGAAGAAGATGTTCGCATCGATTCGAATATGGGAATCTATGTAGATATTTTCCCTGTAGATGGCTACGAGGATGACGTACAATTTAAAAACAAGATGACGAAACTGATAAAGAAACGTCAATTGAGTTGCTATACCTTCAAAGGCATTACCAATACAAAAAGTGTACTGAATTCACTGCTACGTTATGTGTCAGTTATTATTTTCTATTTCACCAATACGAACAAATACGTTGCCCAGATTGAAGAGCTTGCAAAATCCCGTAAAGTCTCAGATTATGAGCAAGTGGATTATCTTATCTACAAGGATATGAACAAACCAGTGTGGAGACGTGAATGGCTGGAACAAGTTACTACTGGAACATTTGAAGGTAAGGAATTTACCATTCCGAAGAACTATCATGAAATTTTGACCTCAGACTACGGAGACTATATGCAATTGCCACCGGTTGAACAAAGAGTATCTCATCATGATTTTAAATTATGGAAGATTGTTAAAAGGTCTAAATGACGGGATTGGGATTAAGAAACGTTTAAAAATATAGTCAAATTTAGGAGAATAGAACCTATGTCTGAAAGAACTTTAACTCTTGAAGAAATCAAGCAAGTAGAATTGGATATTTTAAAGTATCTACATGATCTTTGTGAACAACATCAAATCAAATACTTTATTGATTTTGGAACCTTACTAGGAGCTGTACGCCATAAAGGATTTATCCCTTGGGATGATGATACAGATATTTCCTTAGCGCGTGATGAATTTGAAAAACTTTACAAGGTTTTACAAAATGAAAATCATCCCTACTACAAATTGATTTCATTCAGAGAAACAAAGGGATATCCATACAGTTATATGAGAGTCTATGATGTAAGGACTCGTCGAGATGCTAACCTCGTAGACCCAACGGTCGTATTGGGAACTTGTGTTGACATTTTTCCATATGATGGTGTCGTAACACAGGAAAGTGACCGTAAGAAAATGAAGCTCTACAAATATTTCATTCGCCTTTCTTCATTGAATTTTAAAGGGATCAAGTCTGAGAATGGTGGACTTAAGAACCTCCCTCGTTATATGGGATCAGCGATTTTCCGCTTAACTTCCCCACAGCTATGGAATCAAAAATTAGAGAGCCTTGCTTTAAAGTATAGTGTAGATCAAGCAACAGATCTTACTTGTACTATCTATGACCCTTATTATCCAAATGGTATAAAAAAAGAATGGCTCTATGATTTGATTGATATGCCCTATGAAGACATTGTGGTCAAGGTTCCGAGAAAATACCATGAAATACTTGTCTACGAATTTGGAGAAAACTATATGACTCCACCTCCTATTGAGCAACAAGTCCCAGGAGGGGATAAAAATTATTGGATTGATTAGATTAAAAAAGTTGCTTATTGTTAAGATAAAGGAGTTTTCAAGGTGAAAAATAAATGGTTATTAAAATCAGTCAGATACAGTATTCTCGCATTCTTTCTATTACTGATTCAGTTATCGCAAGGAGTAGATGCAGATACCATCTCTGCAGGTTCGGGCAATCGTATCCATTTCATAAATACAAAAGCAAAATCTGGGAGTGATGCCATCCTTCTGGAAAGCAATGGTCACTATGCTTTGATTGATATGGGTGAAGACTATGATTTTCCTGATGGGAGTGATCCACGCTATCCAAGCCGCTGGGGAATTTCCATGAGAAATTATCAAGTATTGGAGGATCGATTGATTCGCCACTTGGATCAAATAGGTGTAAAAAAATTAGATTTTATTATAGGAACTCATGTTCATAGTGACCATATTGGTGGAGCAGACGAAATACTCAATCGATATCAAGTCGGTAAGTTTTATTTGAAAAAATATTCAGATGATCGGATTACAGCAAACTGGGGACTATGGGATAATCTTTTCAATTATGATAATGCTTTGAGAGCAGCTCAAAAAAGAGGAGTTACTCTTATCCAGAATATTTCAGATGAGGATAGCCACCTAAAATTAGGTGATATGGATATCCAACTCTACAACTATAAGAATGAATATGATGCTGACGGGAATCTGAAAAAAGTTCGAGATGATAACTCCAACTCCATCGTTTCAGTAGTGACTGTGGCAGGAAAGAGAATCTATCTTGGTGGAGATTTGGATAATGCCGAGGGAGCAGAAGATAAGTTAGGTCCAGTTATCGGCAAGGTTGATATGATGAAATGGAACCACCATTATGATGCGACAATTTCAAATACGATTAATTTCCTTGAAAACTTATCACCAAAAATGATTATTCAGACAACTGGTGGAGATATTAATGTTGCTTCAACCAGAGAATACCTTCAGAAGAAAAACATTCAGGTTCTTCATGCTGCTAGCCAAACTCAAGACGCTACTGTTTTTGATATTAGCGATAAAGGATTTGCAAATGTTTCAAATACCTTCCCTGATATCCCTGTAGTTGACGAAAAATGGTATCAAGAAGATGGCTATTGGAAATATCGTTTGACTGATGGAGAAATGGCTATCGGCTGGAGAGAGATTGGCGGAGCCACTTACTTCTTTAATGGAAAAGGACAAATGCAAGCAGGTCGCTGGCTTCACCTTAACGACGACTGGGGAGAAAATGCCAAAGGGAATGATTACTATCTGAACCAAAATGGTAAAATGCAAACTGGTGGTTGGTTCAAACTAGATGACTCTTGGTATTATATCCAATCAAATGGTGCTAGACGATTTAGCGAGCTCTCTGAAATTGGAGGGAAAAAGTATCTCTTTGCGGCAGATGGCAAGATGCTAACAGGACACCAAGTCTATAATGGCAAGAAGATGTTCTTTAGCGAAAGTGGAGCACTCCAAACAGCAGGTAAGCCTTCAACTTGGCAAAAGATTGATTCAAATTGGTATTTCTATGATGAGGATGGGCTAAAGACTGTTGGTAAAAAGAATATCAATGGAAGCACATACTACTTTAATCAAGAAGGTATCATGCAAACTGGCTGGGCCTTTGTTGATGGTTACTGGAACTATTTTGCAAGTTCTGGAGCTATGAAAACTGGTTGGGTCAAGGATCAGGAAACATGGTATTATCTGGATAAAGATGGCATCATGTTAACTGGTAGACAAGATATAAATGGTGTTCGTTACTATTTGAATGCTAGTGGTGCCATGCAGACTGGCTGGAAGTGGCAAGACAATAGCTGGTACTTCTATACGAACTCAGGTGCTATGAAAACTGGTTGGTTGAAAGATAAAGAATCATGGTATTATTTGAATCCAGAAACTGGTATCATGGCTGTAGGATCTAAAGAGGTTGATGGTAAGAACTATTTCTTCAGCTCTGCAGGGACTATGCAAGTTGGATGGCAGTGGTCAAATGATTCTTGGCATTACTACGCTACGTCTGGCGCACTCCAAACTGGTTGGTTGAAAGATGGTGATGCATGGTATTATCTTGAAGGTAAGGAAGGCGATATGTTAGTCGGCCTCCATCAAGTAGATGGTAAGCAATATTACTTTAGCAAATCTGGAGCCATGCAAACTGGCTGGAAATGGTTTGATAATCATTACCGTTACTTTGAATCAAATGGAGCCATGAAAACTGGTTGGATAAAAGACAAGGGTGTCTGGTATTATCTAAATCCTGAAGATGGCATCATGTTGGTTGGCCTTCATAAAGTCAATGGTGATCATTATTACTTTGATGAATCAGGAGCTATGCAAACAGGTTGGAAACAGCTTGATGGTAATTGGTACTATTTCCAAGCTAATGGTTCTTTGTTGAAGAACGCAACAACACCTGATGGTTACAAAGTAAACGAAGAAGGTATCTGGAAACAGGCTGTTGCTGCTGTAAATAGTGATGCAGTCAAGCCAGAACAGAAACAAGAAGCTAATTCCTCTATTGTTGAACAACCTAAACAAGATTCAAATCTAGAAGCCAACGCTTCTGATAAGAAAGAAAGCGAATAAAGAAGAAATCCCCTACTGGCAACTAATTTTTCAGTAGGGGATTTTTTTAATTTCGTTTTAATTTAGCAAGTACAAGGTTCAGTGCATAGTGAAGTGTTTTGTCTTTGGTGATAAAGAGGGTCAAGAGGTAATAGATACCACAAGTTGCTACGGTAGAAAGAACCATGAGAATCATATTGAAGTTTACTGTGTAGGAATTGATTTGGAAAATCATCTTGAAAATATAGAAGATTGGAATAAAACCAAGGGATATAATGCTATAACGTGTTAAGGTTATAAAAATTTCTTTTAAACTAATCAGTTGGTGTTTCTTGATAAAATGAATTTCAAGTAAAACAACGATAGTTTCTGCGATAATGGTCGTAGCGATGTAATACTCAGGTGCAAAAATATTATTGAAATACAAGATGCTATTTAATAGGATATTAGCTCCACCACCAAGGAAGTAGAAGGCAGTTAAGCGATTTTCATGATCGTTGATAAAGATAATCTGTTTACCAAGAATCAACTCAATAGCCCATATGATGGTACGAAAAGCGAAGACGCTAGTTACGATACCCGCTTCAAGATATTTTTCAGAAGAATAAATAACAGTTGCGTACCGTCCCAATATCATAATCCCGATACTAGTTGGAACCATAAGGAAATAGAATAAGGATGCCGCTTGATTCACGAGATAATTATAGGACTTGTAATCCTTTTTACCAAGATAGTAGCCAAGACGCGGAATACTGACGTTGATAGCTCCACTCAAGACACTGGCAATCAACATGACGATACTATAGGCAATTGTATAGTAGGAAATATAGTTCTCATCCGGTCCCTTGGTGATAAACATTCTATCTAGCAAGGTATAGAGCATATTAGCGTTTGCTAAGAGAAGCATAGTAAAGAGTGGTTTAGAAGCTTTAGCTAATTCGACGAAACCAATCTTAACAAAAGAAACTTCTCTCTTAATCCAAAGAAAACTGAGCAGGTAGTTGAGGATAGTGGTCGCTGTCATAACGATAGCATAAGGAACGATATCATCTGCCGTTTTAACGAAGGCGAAGATAGCGACCAGCATGGTAATTCGAATAATTAACGTTTTATAGAGGATGAAGGCATAATTTTCATAAGCCTCGTTCATCCATTCGATATTGAGAAATTGGAAGAGTGCTTGGGCCCCTAGGATGTAGTAGAGGACTTTCAGATTCTCAATGCTGGTGTCAAATAAGATAATGAGGAAGTAGATACCTGTCGTCAGGAGAGAAGTGAAAACCGAGATATAAAACAACTTAGAAAAGACGTAGTTGATTTTATTCTTGTCATCCTTGACCTTACTGATAGCTCGAATCCCGTAGTTGTATATTCCAAAGGCAGCTAGTGGAATAACGAAACTTGCCCAGGTATTGGCCGTATTGAAATAACCGTAGTTGGATTTGCTGAGAATCCGCGTCAGATAAGGGTTGGTTATCAGTGGAAAAACGATATTGAGAATATTGACCAGCAAGCTGGCCAAGGCATTAACTTTTATATTTTTCATTGAACTTTCTTTCTTAAATCTAAAATCATATCTAGTATTATATCACATTCTCGCTTCATTCTTTTGATAAAATCGTAAAAATCTAGTATAATAGATAGACTGAAAGTATGAGGTTACTAGATATGAAGATGAAACAAATTAGTGATACAACACTGAAAATCACGATGACTTTAGATGATTTGATGGATCGGGGAATGGAAATCGCAGACTTTCTCGTCCCTCAGGAAAAAACCGAAGAGTTTTTCTATGCTATTTTAGATGAGTTAGAGATGCCAGACAATTTCTTGGATAGTGGCATGCTGAGTTTCCGCGTGACGCCAAAACCTGATAAAGTCGACGTCTTTGTGACCAAGTCTAAGATTGACCAAAATTTGGATTTTGAAGATTTGGCGGATCTACCAGACATGGAAGAATTAGCTCAAATGTCGCCGGATGAATTTCTCAAAACCTTGGAAAAGAGCATTGCAGATAAAACCAAGGACGATATTGAGGCCATCCAATCTCTAGAGCAGGTCGAAGCAAAGGAAGAAGAGCAAGAGCAGGCAGATAAGGAGACTGAGAGTAAGAAAGAACCTTATATCTACTATATCCTGCGCTTTTCAAGCCTTGGTGACTTAGTTGCTTTTGCAAAGACGGTTAACTACCAGATGGAAACCTCTGAACTCTATAAGATGAATGGGCACTACTATTTGACAATCTTAGTCGATGTGGAAAATCATCCAAGTCCATATCCGGCTTGGCTCTTGGCTCGTATGCGTGAGTTTGCAGACGACAGTGACATCAGTCGTTCAGTCTTGCAAGAGTATGGGCAAATCTTGATCAATCACGATGCAGTTCTTAATCTGCAAAAGATTCGTTCATAATTTTTAAAATCAATTTTCATTTATCAAGAAAGACGAATCATGGGATTCGTTTTTTCTTTTCTAGACTGAAATAGTGATTTACTATAATAGGAATTTTCATAAAATTCTGTTATAATGGCTATATCAGAAAATTTCTAGGAGACAAACATGACAGTTAAAATTGCTTTATTTGGATTTGGTACCGTTGCAAGTGGCGTGCCTTTCCTCCTAAAGGAAAATGTAGAAAAAATCGTTCAGTCAGCTCATTCAGAGATTGAAGTAGCCAAGGTATTGGTCAAGGATGAAGATGAAAAGAACCGCTTGCTTGCAGCAGGAAATGACTTTAACTTTGTAACCAATGTAGACGATATTTTATCAGACAAGGACATTACTATCGTAGTGGAATTGATGGGGCGTATCGAACCGGCTAAGACCTTTATCACTCGTGCCTTAGAAGCTGGGAAACACGTTGTTACTGCTAACAAGGACCTTTTGGCTGTTCATGGTGCAGAATTGTTAGAAATCGCTAAAGAGCACAATGTGGCACTCTACTATGAAGCAGCAGTAGCTGGTGGGATTCCAATTCTTCGCACTCTAGCAAATTCATTGGCTTCTGATAAAATCACGCGCGTTCTTGGTGTCGTTAACGGAACTTCCAACTTCATGATGACCAAGATGGTCGAAGAAGGCTGGTCTTATGATGATGCTCTGGCTGAAGCGCAAAGACTTGGTTTTGCAGAAAGCGACCCTACAAATGACGTGGATGGGATTGATGCAGCCTACAAGATGGTGATTTTGAGCCAGTTTGCTTTTGGGATGAAGGTTGCTTTTGACGATGTAGCCCACAAGGGAATCCGTAACATCACACCAGAAGACGTAGCTGTAGCCCAAGACTTGGGCTATGTAGTGAAATTGGTTGGTTCTATCGAGGAAACTCCTTCAGGTATTGCTGCAGAAGTGACTCCAACCTTCCTACCTAAAGCACACCCACTTGCCAGTGTGAATGGGGTAATGAACGCTGTTTTTGTAGAATCTATCGGTATCGGTGAGTCTATGTATTACGGACCAGGTGCGGGTCAAAAACCAACTGCAACAAGTGTTGTAGCGGACATTGTCCGTATCGTTCGTCGCTTGAATGATGGTACCATTGGTAAAGACTTCAACGAATATAGCCGTGACTTGGTCTTGGCTAATCCAGAAGATGTCAAAGCTAATTACTACTTCTCAATCTTGGCTCCAGACTCAAAAGGTCAGGTCTTGAAATTGGCTGAGATTTTCAACGCTCAAGATATTTCCTTCAAGCAAATCCTCCAAGATGGCAAAGAGGGTGACAAGGCGCGTGTAGTGATTATCACTCATAAGATTAATAAAGCACAACTTGAGAATGTTTCAGCTGAGTTGGCCAAAGCTTCAGAATTTGACCTCTTGAATACCTTCAAGGTGTTAGGAGAATAGGATGAAGATTATTGTACCTGCAACCAGTGCCAATATTGGGCCAGGTTTTGATTCGGTTGGTGTAGCTGTAACCAAGTATCTTCAAATTGAGGTTTGTGAAGAACGGGATGAGTGGTTGATTGAACACCAGATTGGCAAATGGATTCCCCATGACGAGCGTAATCTCTTGCTCAAGATTGCCTTGCAAATTGCGCCTGACTTGCAACCAAGACGCTTGAAAATGACCAGCGATGTTCCCTTGGCGCGTGGTTTGGGTTCTTCTAGCTCTGTTATAGTTGCTGGGATTGAACTGGCCAACCAGCTGGGCAAGCTCAACTTATCTAACCACGATAAATTGCAACTGGCGACCAAGATTGAAGGGCATCCTGACAATGTGGCACCAGCTATCTATGGAAATTTTGTTGTTGCGAGTTCCGTTGAAGGTCACGTTTCAGCAATCGTGGCTGACTTCCCCGAGTGTGATTTTTTAGCTTATATTCCCAACTATGAATTGCGCACTCGAGACAGCCGTGGTGTCCTTCCTAAGAAATTGTCCTACAAGGAAGCTGTTGCGGCCAGTTCTATCGCCAATGTGGCCGTTGCAGCCTTGTTGGCAGGAGACATGGTGACAGCTGGGCAAGCAATCGAGGGGGACCTCTTCCATGAACGCTATCGTCAGGACCTAGTGAGAGAATTTGCGACGATTAAGCAAGTAGCCAAAGAGAATGGTGCCTATGCAACCTACCTCTCCGGTGCTGGACCGACAGTGATGGTCTTGGCTTCTCACGACAAGATGCCGGCGATTAAGGCAGAATTGCAAAAGCAGTCTTTCAAAGGCAAACTTCATGATTTGAAAGTTGACACCCAAGGTGTCCGTGTCAAAACAAAGTAAAGAAATAGAAGATAGGATGGGGAAACTCTTGACCAGAGGACTTCCTATCCTTTTTTTGAAAAGAAGTTTATACTCAATGAAAATCAAAGAGCAAACTAGGAAGCTAGCCGCAGGTTGCTCAAAACATGGTTTTGAGGTTGTAGATGAAACTGACGAAGTCACTAACCATACCTACGGTAAGATGACGCTGACGTGGTTTGAAGAGATTTTCGAAGAGTATTGGTTAAAAACTTGATAAAGGAGAAATAAAGATGGCAGAAATTTATCTAGCAGGTGGTTGTTTTTGGGGCCTAGAGGAGTATTTTTCCCGAATTTCGGGAGTGCTAGCTACCAGTGTCGGCTACGCTAATGGGCAAGTCGAAACGACCAATTACCAGCTGCTCAAGGAAACAGACCATGCAGAAACGGTTCAAGTAATTTATGATGAGAAAGCTGTGTCACTCAGAGAGATTTTGCTTTATTATTTCCGTGTTATTGATCCAGTGTCTATTAACCAGCAGGGGAATGACTGTGGTCGCCAATATCGAACGGGAATCTATTATCAGGATGAAGCAGACTTGCCAGCTATCTACACAGTGGTGCAGGAGCAGGAGCGCATGCTGGGTCGAAAGATTGCAGTAGAGGTGGAGAAACTTCGCCACTACATATTAGCAGAAGACTACCATCAAGACTATCTCAAGAAAAATCCTTCAGGTTATTGTCATATCGATGTGACCGATGCTGAGAAGCCATTGATTGACGCCTCAAACTATGAAAAGCCTAGTCAAGAGGTGTTAAAGGAAAGCTTAACTGAAGAGTCTTATCGTGTTACGCAAGAAGCTGCTACAGAGGCTCCATTTAGTAATGCTTATGACCAAACTTTTGAAGAGGGGATTTATGTAGACATCACGACAGGGGAGCCACTCTTTTTTGCTAAGGATAAGTTTGCCTCAGGTTGTGGTTGGCCAAGTTTTAGTCGTCCGATTTCTAAGGAATTAATTCACTATTACAAGGATTTGAGCCATGGAATGGAGCGAATCGAGGTTCGTTCTCGGTCAGGAAATGCTCACTTGGGTCATGTCTTTACAGATGGACCTCAGGAGTTAGGTGGCCTGCGTTACTGTATTAATTCTGCCTCCTTGCGCTTTGTAGCCAAGGATGAGATGGAAAAAGCAGGATATGGCTATCTATTACCTTACTTAAACAAATAAAACTGAGAGGGTGGGGCTTCCCACTTTCTTCATTTCCAGAATAAGAATAGAAGGGATTTATGAAACACTTACTATCTTACTTCAAACCCTACATCAATGAGTCGATTATAGCACCCTTGTTCAAGCTACTAGAAGCTGTTTTTGAGCTCTTGGTTCCCATGGTGATTGCTGGGATTGTTGACCAGTCCTTGCCTCAGAGAGATCAAGGCCATCTCTGGATGCAGATTGGCCTGCTCCTTATCTTTGCAGTGATTGGCGTTTTAGTGGCCTTGGTAGCTCAGTTTTACTCAGCCAAGGCAGCGGTTGGGTTTGCCAAAGAACTGACAGACGACCTTTATCGTCATATTCTTTCCCTACCCAAGGATAGCAGAGATCGTCTGACAACTTCTAGCTTGGTGACTCGCTTGACTTCGGATACTTACCAGATTCAGACTGGTATCAATCAATTCCTGCGCCTCTTTTTGAGAGCGCCTATTATCGTTTTTGGAGCCATTTTTATGGCCTATCGCATCTCGGCTGAGCTGACTTTCTGGTTCTTAGTTATGGTTGTCATTTTGACGATTGTCATTGTCGGTCTCTCTCGACTGGTCAATCCTCTCTACAGCAGTCTCAGAAAGAAAACGGATCAGCTGGTTCAGGAAACGCGTCAGCAATTACAAGGCATGCGAGTTATTCGTGCTTTTGGTCAGGAAAAACGAGAGTTACAGATTTTTCAAACTCTTAACCAAGTTTATGCTAGATTACAAGAAAAGACGGGTTTCTGGTCTAGTTTGTTAACACCTCTGACCTATCTGATTGTTAATGGAACTCTTCTCGTCATCATCTGGCAGGGCTATATTTCAATTCAAGGAGGTTTACTCAGTCAAGGTACCCTGATTGCTCTTATCAACTACCTCTTGCAGATTTTGGTAGAATTGGTTAAGCTCGCCATGCTGATCAATTCACTCAACCAATCCTATATCTCAGCCAAGCGAATTGAGGAAGTTTTTACTGAAGCTCCAGAAGATATTTTTTCAGAATTAGAAGAAAAGCAAGCTACAGGTGATCGGGTTTTGCAAGTCAAAGAATTAACCTTTACCTATCCTGATGCGTCTCAAGCTTCTCTGAGAGACATTTCCTTTGATATGAAACAAGGGCAAATCCTTGGTATCATCGGGGGAACTGGTTCAGGTAAATCAAGCTTGGTGCAAGTCTTACTTGGTCTTTATACAGCAGACAAGGGTAGCATTGACCTTTATCGAAATGGACGTAGTCCTCTTAATCTTGAGCAGTGGCGGTCTTGGATTGCCTATGTTCCCCAAAAGGTCGAACTATTTAAAGGAACTATTCGTTCCAACTTGACTCTAGGTTTCAATCGAGAAGTATTTGACCAGGAACTATGGCAGGCCTTGGAGATTGCGCAAGCTAAGGATTTTGTCAGTGAAAAGGAAGGGCTCTTGAACGCCCTAGTTGAGGCAGGAGGGAGAAATTTCTCAGGCGGACAAAAACAAAGGCTGTCTATCGCACGTGCAGTCTTGCGCCAAGTTCCATTTCTCATCCTAGATGATGCGACCTCGGCCCTGGACACCATCACTGAGTCCAAGCTCTTGAAAGCTATCCGAGAAAATTTGCCAAATACAAGCTTAATCTTGATTTCTCAACGAACCTCAACTTTACAGATGGCAGACCAGATTCTCCTCTTGGAAAAAGGTGAGCTCCTAGCTGTTGGCAAGCACGATGACTTGATGAAATCCAGCCAAGTCTATCGCGAAATCAATGCATCCCAACACGGAAAGGAGGACTAGCATGAAACTACAAACTGCAAACCAAACGCTCAAGCGTTTGGCTAAGGATTTATTAAGCCATCCTTTCCTCCTTTTCCTAGCTTTTCTAGGAACTATTGCCCAAGTTGCTTTATCGATCTACCTACCTATCTTGATTGGGCAGGTCATTGACCAGGTCCTAGTAGCTGATTCTTCACCAGTTTTTTGGCAGATTTTCATCCAGATGATCTTGGTGGTCATAGGAAATACACTGGTACAATGGGCCAATCCTCTTCTTTATAATCGTCTAATCTTCTCTTATACCAAAGACTTGCGAGAGCGAATCATTCATAAGCTCCATCGTTTACCGATTGCTTTTGTGGATCGGCAGGGCAGTGGAGAGATGGTTAGTCGTGTGACCACAGACATAGAACAGCTGGCAGCCGGCTTGACCATGATTTTCAATCAATTTTTCATTGGTGTTTTGATGATTTTGGTTAGTATTCTAGCCATGCTCCAAATTCATCTCCTCATGACCCTCTTGGTCTTGCTGTTGACGCCCCTGTCCATGGTGATTTCACGCTTTATTGCCAAACGCTCCTATCATCTCTTCCAGAAGCAAACAGAGACCAGGGGGATCCAGACTCAGTTGATTGAAGAGTCTCTTAGCCAGCAAACTATTATCCAGTCCTTCAATGCTCAAGGAGAGTTTATCCAAAGATTGCATGAGGCGAATGCCAACTATGCAGGCTATTCTCAGTCAGCTATCTTTTATTCTTCAACGGTCAATCCTTCGACTCGCTTTGTCAATGCACTCATTTATGCGCTTTTAGCTGGAGTGGGAGCCTATCGTATTATGATGGGTTCAACCTTGACCATTGGGCGTTTAGTGACTTTTTTAAACTATGTCCAACAGTACACCAAGCCCTTTAATGATATTTCTTCTGTTTTAGCCGAGTTGCAAAGTGCTCTCGCTTGCGCAGAGCGCGTCTATGCTGTCTTAGAAAGTCCTGAGGTTGCTGAAATAGGTAAGGAAATCTTGACCAGTGACCAAGTCAAGGGAGCTATTTCCTTTAAACATGTCTCTTTTGGCTATCATCTTGAGAAGGTTTTGATTAAGGATTTATCCATTGACATTCCAGCTGGTAGCAAGGTTGCTATTGTTGGTCCTACGGGTGCTGGCAAATCAACCCTCATCAATCTCCTCATGCGTTTTTATCCTATTAACTCGGGAGATATCTTGCTAGATGGTCGTTCCATTTATGACTATGGTCGTGCTTCTCTGCGCCAGCAGTTTGGCATGGTGCTCCAAGAAACCTGGCTCAAGCAAGGGACCATTCATGACAATATTGCCTTTGGCAATCCTGAAGCCAGTCGAGAGCAGGTGATTGCTGCGGCAAAAGCAGCTAATGCAGATTTCTTTATCCAGCAGTTGCCGCAGGGATACGATACTAAGTTGGAAAATGCAGGAGAATCTCTCTCTATCGGCCAAGCCCAGCTCTTGACCATCGCCCGAGTCTTTCTAGCTATCCCTAAGATTCTTATCTTAGACGAGGCGACTTCTTCCATTGATACACGGACAGAAGTGCTAGTTCAGGATGCCTTTGCCAAACTCATGAAGGGGCGCACAAGCTTTATCATTGCTCACCGCTTGTCAACCATTCAAGATGCTGATTTGATTCTTGTCTTGGTAGATGGTGATATTATTGAGCAAGGTAACCATCATGACCTCATGGCTAGAAAGGGCAAATATTACCAGATGCAAAAAGCTTCAGCTTTTAGCTCTGAATAAGCCATTCCTATCCATTTTAAAGTCTTAATGACACTAAAAGTTGCCTTCGGGTGACTTTTTTGTTACAATAGCTAGAAAAAATCAGGGTCTTAGAAGGAGAAAACAATGAAAGTCTATCAGCATGTAAATACCGTGACTTGTGACCAAGATTTCCATGTTTATTTGGATGGTATCTTAGCCGTTAAGGACTCTCAAATCGTCTATGTCGGCCAAGAGAAGTCAGAGATTTTAGAGCAAGCTGAGCAGATTATAGACTATCAGGGAGCCTGGATTATGCCTGGATTGGTCAATTGCCATACCCATTCTGCTATGACAGGCTTGCGAGGAATTCAGGATGACAGCAATCTCCACGAATGGCTCAATGACTATATCTGGCCAGCAGAAGCAGGATTTACTCCCGATATGACTACCAAGGCAGTCAAAGAAGCTCTGACAGAGATGCTCCAGTCAGGGACAACAACCTTCAACGATATGTATAATCCCAATGGTGTGGATATTGAGCAAATTTATCAGGCAGTCAAGGCATCTAAGATGCGTTGTTATTTCTCACCGACCCTCTTTTCTTCAGAGACAGAAACAACTGCTGAGACCATAAGCAGAACACGTGCCATCATAGAGGAAATTTTAGGATATGAAAATCCAAATTTCATGGTCATGGTAGCCCCTCACTCTCCATATAGCTGTAGTAGAGACTTGCTGGAAGCGAGCTTAGATATGGCAAAAGAGCTGGACATTCCTATCCATATTCATGTGGCGGAGACCAAGGAGGAATCAGGAATTATCCTCAAACGATACGGCAAACGCCCCCTCGCATTTCTAGAAGAACTAGGTTACTTAGATCATCCGTCTGTCTTTGCTCACGGGGTCGAATTAAACGAGAGAGAAATTGAACGCTTGGCAACTTCTCATGTGGCTATCGCCCATAATCCTATTAGTAACCTCAAACTGGCCTCAGGGATCGCTCCAATCATCCAACTGCAAAAAGCAGGAGTAGTAGTCGGAATTGCGACTGACTCGGTTGCTTCCAATAATAATCTAGATATGTTTGAGGAAGGACGGACCGCAGCTCTTCTTCAGAAAATGAAGAGTGGAGATGCCAGCCAATTTCCTATCGAGACAGCCCTTAAGGCACTGACGATCGAAGGCGCTAAGGTTCTCGGTATGCAAGAACAGATAGGAAGTCTGGAAGTTGGCAAGCAAGCAGATTTTTTGGTCATCCAACCACAAGGGAAAATCCATCTCCAACCTCAGGAAAATATGCTCTCGCATCTGGTTTATGCTGTCAAATCCAGTGATGTTGATGATGTTTATATCGCTGGAGAACAGGTGGTTAAGCAAGGCAAAGTTTTGACAGTAGGGATTTAAAAAAATTTAAAAAAAGTTTGCAAAAATCTTGCATTCTTTTTTTGTCTATGCTATACTTATATACGGTTTGAAAAAACTGCCTAAGACAGTAGGGGAGCTCGACTCATAAAGATCCTACCGAGGACAAAACGTATCATGTAAAAAGAAGCGTATTGTACTTTCGTGTCTAGGTTTGGGCGCGTTTTTCTTTTGGAAAAATTCCCCAAGCAAAATAATTACGGAGGTGAACACACTAATGAGTGAAGCAATTATTGCTAAGAAAGCGGAACTAGTTGACGTAGTAGCTGAGAAAATGAAAGCTGCTGCATCAATCGTCGTTGTAGACGCTCGTGGTTTGACAGTTGAACAAGATACAGTTCTTCGTCGTGAGCTTCGTGGAAGCGAAGTTGAGTATAAAGTAATTAAAAACTCAATCTTACGTCGTGCAGCTGAAAAAGCTGGTCTTGAAGATCTTGCATCTGTTTTTGTTGGACCATCTGCAGTAGCATTTTCTAACGAAGATGTTATCGCACCAGCGAAAATCTTGAACGATTTTGCTAAAAACGCTGAAGCACTTGAAATCAAAGGTGGTGCAATCGAAGGCGCTGTCGCATCTAAAGAAGAAATCGTTGCTCTTGCAACTCTTCCAAACCGCGAAGGGCTTCTTTCTATGCTCCTTTCTGTACTTCAAGCGCCAGTGCGCAACGTTGCTCTTGCAGTCAAAGCGGTTGCAGACAACAAAGAAGACGCAGCTTAATCTTAAGCTACGCAGCGTAGCTTAGCTACGAAAAAACTATTATAAAATTAAAAACTTATTTGGAGGAAATAACAATGGCATTGAACATTGAAAACATTATTGCTGAAATTAAAGAAGCTTCAATCCTTGAATTGAACGACCTTGTAAAAGCTATCGAAGAAGAATTTGGTGTAACTGCAGCTGCTCCTGTAGCTGTTGCTGCAGCTGGTGCTGCTGACGCTGGTGCTGCTAAAGACTCATTTGACGTTGAGTTGACAGCTGCCGGTGACAAAAAAGTTGGCGTTATCAAAGTTGTACGTGAAATCACTGGTCTTGGACTTAAAGAAGCTAAAGAACTTGTTGATGGTGCACCAGGTGTCATCAAAGAAGGCGTTCCAACTGCAGAAGCTGAAGAAATCAAAGCTAAATTGGAAGAAGCTGGAGCTTCAGTTACTCTTAAATAATAGAGCAACTACTTTTGTAGCTTAAAAACATGATAAAACCGCTATTCTTAGGAGTAGCGGTTTTTCTTTTTATATTTCATGGGGTACAAATGGGGCAAACTAATTATATAGTTTATCTAGGAGACAAACAAGTTTTGAATAATAGGCTTTCCATAAAAAATAATACAAGTTTTTACCCTTCAGGATTTATTTTTTTCTGGTATCATCATTCCTATGAACAGTAGAAAAGTAAGTTTTTAATTTATTGATACTCCGGATATTACAATCTCAGTATTAAAGAACTTTATTGAAGGTAATTTTCGAACGGTTTGAGGTAATTTCAATGAAATTTTAATAGATATTTCAATTTTCTTCTTGACTCTGACCCTAGGTAAGGGATTATACTAATAGTAGATAAGAAAGGAGATTATTATGCAAATCAATATGATTCGTTCAGATAAAGTTTATCAGGAGATGCTTGAGCTTCCTTTAGAAAAGAGAGAAGGTCTCTTTCGAGCTAAAATATTAGCACCTTTTGCAATGAAATACCAAACGCAACACATCCCTTTGAAAGCAAAGTACCCTGGAGGATTTGATGCTCTATTCCTACTTGGCTTTATGAATCAGTTGCCCGGAACTCTATCAGAAAAGGATAGACCGGCTATCGACGCTCTGAGCTCTGATCAACTCTGGCAGGATTGTCAAGATACCATCAAGAGGAGTATTGGTCTTTTTGAACAGGCTGGTTATGATTTAGAGGTTGAGGATTACCATTTTACTATTTTATTGGGCAATCCAGAAAAACCTATGCTACAGCTCAATAAAGGTTACAGCGGAGATGGAGGAATTCCAGGCTACCTCATGCTTAGTTTACTACCAAATGACTATACTTTACCCCGTGTGCAGGCAGCGTTAGCCCATGAGTGCAATCACAATGTCCGCTTCCAATTTGTCAAATGGAACCAGCAGACGACACTAGCAGACTGGGTAGTCAGTGAAGGATTGGCAGAGTCTTTTGCGGCTGAGCTCTATGGTAAGGATCTCATTGGGCCTTGGGTTACTTCAACCAGTCCAGAGCAGTTAGAAGAGATTAAGCCCATCATCTCAAGTCAGCTTCAGCTAACAGGTATGGCGGAAATGGCTCCTTATCTTTACGGTGATGAAATTGCTGAGATTCAAGGTCAAATACCGGTTGGTATGCCTTATGCTGCAGGCTATGCTTATGGCTATCATCTTATACAAGCCTATCTGAAAAAGACTGGCAAGAGCATTATTGAGGCCACAGTAACACCAACAGAAGAGATTTTAGAGGCGACGAAAGACTTTTGGAAATGACACTTTTGTTTGAAAATTTGCCAGAAAATGATATAATGTAGGTGATTTCAGGAGGTGATAGTATGCACTATAAAAGAATTGAATTAAAGGTGACAGATCAAGGAATTCATGAGCGCAAGATTTTTCAAGGTGTTAAGATTTTCAGCCGTAGCAAGTTATCTAAAGATCAGAAAAGCATTCTAACACAGAAGCTTTACCTGACTCCGAAGCAAAACATCGTTTACTATCAACGGACAGATGTCAACTATGACCAGAACTGGCAGCATAATAAGGACTATTACGAATTAGTTTATGGTCAGTTGGACAGAGAGATTGTCTTTAAGGTTTGTCAAGATTTTGACGAACTAAGTTCTTTTCTGGAAAATGAGCTGCTGGAGAAGCTAAAAGAAAAGCAGTCAACAGGCAAATTTTTTGAAAAATTAGATATATAAAAATCCGGCTGCTTATGAAAGTAGTCGGATTTCTTCTAGTTTGATAGTGCTTAAACAATACCTTAACTATCATAGCCTTGGCTACATTTTTAAAAGTTGTTTTAGCTGTGTTGAGGAGCTTGATACTGATGTCCTCGACTCGACCAGAGTATATGGACATCTATTCATCTGATGAGAGGGATTTTATCATCCAGATATTCATAGCTGGGTGGCCGGCGGCGTTAGAAAGTGGTTCTTGCAGTGATGTGAAACCATAGTGCTGATAGATTGCCACAGCCGTATTCAGTTCAGTAGAGGTTTCTAGATAAAGCTGTTCATAACCTGCTAGGCGGACTTCCTGGAATATCCGCTTTATCAACCGGCTGGAATAACCTTTGCCACGGCTATTTTTAGTGACATACAGTTTTTGTAATTCAGCAATCTTATCAGACACAGGTGCAAAGCCACCGCAGCCAACCAGCTGTCCTTCATCTTCCAGAATAAAGTAAGCTGCTCTCTCTTGCTGTTGATAGTAGTCGGCCAAATGATCTAGATGAGAATCAAAGTAGACAGTTCCAGGTTTGTCAAGCCCGAATTCTTCAAGACTAGCTCGAATGAGCTGTGCTACAGCTGGATTATCTCTTACTTCCATTGGCCGTAAGTTCATCATTTGTCCTCCAATAGGATGTATCGACTAATTAAACAATACCTTGTGCAATCATAGCGTTTGCTACGTTTTCGAAGGCAGCGATATTTGCTCCTGCAAGGTAGTCAGTACCAAGTCCGTATGTTTCAGCAGTTGTTTTAGCTGTATTGAAGATGTTTGTCATGATGCCTTTGAGGCGTCCATCAACTTCTTCACGGGTCCATGAAAGGCGAAGGCTGTTTTGGCTCATTTCAAGCGCTGATACAGCTACACCACCAGCGTTGGCAGCTTTGGCAGGTCCGTAAAGGATTCCGTTTTCTTTGTAGACTTTAATCGCATCAAGGTCACTAGGCATGTTAGCACCTTCTGATACGCAGATAACTCCTTGAGCAACCAAACGTTTAGCTGCGTCGCCGTTGATTTCGTTTTGAGTCGCACATGGAAGAGCGATGTCGTAGTTTCCAGCGTAAGTCCATACAGAACCTTCATGGTAAGTAGCAGTTGCTTTCTCAGCTGCATACTCAGTCAAACGAGCACGGCGTTTTTCTTTAACATCTGTAAGAAGGTCGAAGTCGATACCATTTTCATCGATGACATAACCGTTTGAGTCAGATACAGAGATAACAGTTGCACCAAGTTCAGTTGCTTTTTGAAGAGCATATTGAGCTACGTTACCAGAACCTGAAATTACCACTTTCTTACCAGCAAAACTGTTACCATTAGCTTTGAGCATTTCTTCAGTGTAGTAAACCAAACCATAACCAGTTGCTTCTGGACGAATCAAGCTACCACCAAATCCAAGAGGTTTACCAGTCAAGACACCCGCATCAAATTGGTTAAGACGTTTGTATTGTCCGTATAGGTAACCAATTTCACGTCCACCAACACCGATATCACCAGCAGGTACGTCAAGTGATGGTCCGATGTATTTTTGCAATTCTGTCATAAAGCTTTGGCAGAAGCGCATCACTTCAGCGTCAGTCTTTCCTTTAGGATCGAAGTCTGATCCCCCCTTACCTCCACCGATTGGAAGTCCAGTTAAGACGTTTTTAAAGATTTGTTCGAAGCCGAGGAATTTCAAGATCCCTTGGTTTACAGTTGGGTGGAAACGAAGTCCGCCTTTATATGGTCCAACAGCTGAGTTGAATTGAACACGGTAACCACGGTTGACTTGGACTTTGCCTTCACGGTCAACCCAAGGAACACGGAAAGAAATTACGCGCTCAGGCTCAGTGATACGTGCCAAGATGTTTTCTTCGATATACTCAGGATGTTTTTCAAATACAGGTTCCAAAGTGCTGAAGAATTCTTCAACCGCCTGGAGAAATTCAGCCTCATGCCCGTTACGAGCTTTCACAGTTGCAAACACGCTTTGGATATAGTCTTTAGCAGATGTCATATCGTTCTCCTTTTTGTTGTTATATTTTATTACATGAGCCATTATAGCAGAATTTTTTTTGAGTGTAAAGAAAAAAACAGAAATTTTCTAAAAATTCTTTCAATTTACAAAACCGAACGTTTTTTATAGAAATTAGTTTCTCAAAGAGAAAATCTTAAAGTATGGTATAATATTAGAAATAAAAGGAATCTGGAGGATCAGAATCATGGTATCAACGAAAACACAAATAGCTGGCTTTGAGTTTGACAATTGCTTGATGAATGCAGCGGGTGTGGCTTGTATGACGATAGAGGAACTAGAAGGGGTCAAAAACTCAGCGGCGGGTACTTTTGTTACGAAGACTGCGACCTTGGACTTTCGTCAGGGCAATCCTGAGCCACGATACCAGGATGTTCCACTTGGTTCTATCAACTCCATGGGCTTACCAAATAATGGCTTAGACTACTATCTGAACTATCTTTTGGACTTGCAGGAAAAAGAGCCAAACCGAACTTTCTTCCTTTCCCTAGTCGGCATGTCTCCAGAAGAAACACATACCATCTTGAAAAAAGTTCAAGAGAGTGAATTCAAAGGACTGACAGAGCTTAATCTCTCTTGTCCAAATGTTCCAGGAAAACCTCAGATTGCTTATGATTTTGAGACAACAGATTGTATCTTGGCAGAAGTATTTGCCTACTTTACCAAACCTCTTGGAATCAAATTGCCACCTTATTTTGATATTGTTCACTTTGATCAAGCGGCTGCTATTTTCAACAAATACCCGCTCAAGTTTGTTAACTGTGTTAACTCTATCGGAAACGGCCTTTATATAGAAGACGAGTCTGTTGTGATTCGTCCTAAGAATGGTTTTGGTGGAATTGGTGGAGAGTATATAAAACCGACTGCTCTAGCGAATGTGCACGCCTTTTACCAACGTTTAAATCCCCAAATCCAAATCATCGGAACGGGTGGTGTTCTAACGGGTCGTGATGTCTTTGAACACATCCTCTGTGGTGCGAGTATGGTGCAAGTAGGGACTACCCTTCACAAAGAAGGCGTCGGTGCTTTTGAACGCATTACCAATGAACTAAAAGAAATCATGGAAGAAAAAGGTTATGAGAGCCTAGAAGATTTCCGTGGGAAATTGCGCTATATTGACTAAATTAAATCGAAAAATCAGAAGAAAGGAGAGAAGATGCTAGCCATTGAAGACAGTCAGAAGTTGACTTTATCAAATCTATCTAGCTTGAACCTATTTACAGGGACAGACCAGGGTCAGTTTGAAGTTATGAAGACTCAAGTGTTGAAGCAGATTGGTTATGATCCAGCTGATCTCAATTTTGCTTACTTTGATATGAAAGAAGTAGCCTATAAAGACTTAGAGTTGGAGTTGGTCAGTCTCCCTTTCTTTGCGGATGAAAAAATCGTGATATTAGACCATTTTGTCGATATTACAACAGCCAAGAAACGTTTTTTAACAGATGATGAGCTCAAGTCATTTGAGGAATACCTTGATAACCCTTCGCCAACAACCAAGTTGTTGATTTTTGCTGAAGGAAAACTGGATAGCAAAAGACGGTTGGTCAAACTGCTTAAACGAGATGCGACAGTATTTGATGCTATTGAACTCAAGGAACAAGAATTGCGCCAGTATTTCCAAAAATGGAGTCAGACACAAGGTCTGCAGTTTGTGGGGCAATCCTTTGAAAATCTACTTATCAAATCTGGTTTTCAATTTAGCGAAATCCAGAAAAATCTTCTCTTTTTACAGTCTTATAAGTCAGATGGCGTGATTGAGGAGAAGGATATTGTCGAGGCTATTCCAAAGACCTTGCAAGACAATATTTTCGACTTAACTCAGTTTATTTTAGCTAAGAAGATTGATCAGGCGCGTGACTTGGTTAGAGATTTGACCTTGCAAGGGGAGGACGAAATCAAGCTCATAGCTGTCATGTTAGGACAGTTTCGAACCTTTACTCAAGTGAAGATTTTATCAGAGACTGGTCAGACGGAATCGCAGATTGCAAGCAGTCTGGGAACTTACTTGGGGCGCAATCCTAATCCTTATCAAATCAAGTTTGCACTGAGAGATTCGAGAGGGATTTCCTTAGGTTTTCTCAAGCGAGCGATTTCTTATTTGATCGAAACAGACTACCAGATTAAGACAGGGGTCTATGAAAAAGGGTACTTGTTTGAAAAGGCACTTTTGCAGATCGCGACAGAAGCAAATTGAGCAAAAAACTTGAAAAAAGAGGATGATTGCGTTATCATTTTCATATAGAAAGAAAAAGAGGTATTACAGATGGCTATTATCTTACCAGACCTTCCATACGCATATGACGCTTTGGAACCATACATCGATGCAGAAACAATGCACTTGCACCATGACAAACACCATCAAACCTACGTCAACAATGCAAATGCAGCTCTTGAAAAACACCCTGAAATCGGTGAAGACCTTGAAGCTTTGCTTGCTGATGTAGAATCTATCCCAGCTGATATCCGCCAAGCGCTTATCAACAACGGTGGTGGACACTTGAACCACGCTCTTTTCTGGGAATTGATGACTCCTGAAAAGACTGCTCCTTCAGCAGAACTTGCAGCAGCAATCGATGCAACATTTGGTTCATTTGAAGAGTTCCAAGCAGCCTTTACAGCAGCAGCTACAACTCGCTTTGGTTCTGGCTGGGCATGGTTGGTTGTCAACAAAGAAGGGAAGCTTGAAGTGACTTCTACAGCCAACCAAGACACACCAATCTCAGAAGGTAAAAAACCAATCTTGGGCTTGGACGTTTGGGAACATGCTTACTACGTGAAATACCGCAACGTGCGTCCTGACTACATCAAAGCTTTCTTCTCAGTGATTAACTGGAACAAAGTAGACGAGCTTTACGCAGCAGCTAAATAATAAAATATGGAGGGAAGAATTGTTCTTCTCTTTTTAAGGTTATAAAGCAGCAGTCTGACAGAATCGTCAGACTTTTTTCATTTTCAGGATATTCGTGCCAACTTGTAGAAAATATGGTAAAATAGAGTGTTAAGTAATCGTGGAAAAGGAAGACTATGCGTAAAGAAATTTCACCTGAATTATACAATTATAACAAGTTTCCTGGCCCAGAATTTCAGGTAAATGGGGATAAGGTTGAGACTGAAGGGATTGCTTTTACCTTGGTTGAAAATATCAAGGAGGCTTTCGATGTGACAGTCTTTAATCAACGCTTCTCAGAAGTGTTGACCAAGTTTGATTATGTCGTGGGGGACTGGAGCAATGAACAGCTCCGTCTACGTGGCTTTTATAAAGATGACCGAACAGAGGAAAAAAATGAAAAGATTAGTCGCTTACAGGACTATCTTTTGGAGTACTGTAGTTATGGTTGTGCTTATTTTGTCCTAGAAAACCAAGCACCTAAGCGTGCATCATTTGACAAGAAAATGCGTAAAAAGGATGAGGAAAACCTTCCTAGAAGAGGCAAGAAACCTTCGCAAAACAAGAGAAAACCAAATGCGGATAAGAAAAATAGACGTCGTCATAAGGACCAAAAGTCTCAGAAAGAGGACAAGGGACAGCGCCATTTTGTCATTCGTCAGAAATAGATAGAGAATAAGGAGAAGAGATGAAACCGTCTATTTATAGTTTAACACGCCAAACCATGCAAGAATGGGTATTAGAACAAGGAGAAAAGAAATTCCGAGCAGATCAAATCTGGGAATGGCTTTACCGTAAACGTGTCCAGTCATTTGAAGAAATGACCAACCTTTCTAAAGATTTGATTGCTAAGCTCAATGAGCAGTTTGTCGTAAATCCTTTGAAACAACGAATTGTACAAGAGTCAGCTGACGGTACTGTTAAGTATCTTTTCGAGTTGCCAGATGGCATGTTGATTGAGACAGTACTCATGCGTCAACACTATGGCTTGTCAGTCTGTGTGACCACTCAGGTTGGCTGTAATATTGGTTGTACCTTCTGTGCATCAGGCTTGATCAAGAAGCAACGTGACCTCAATAACGGGGAAATCGTAGCACAGATCATGCTAGTTCAGAAATACTTTGATGAACGTGGTCAGGATGAACGTGTTAGCCATATCGTTGTCATGGGAATTGGTGAACCATTTGATAACTACAACAATGTTTTGAATTTTGTCCGTACCATCAATGATGACAAGGGGATGGCAATCGGTGCTCGTCACATCACTGTTTCTACGTCAGGTTTGGCTCATAAAATTCGTGACTTTGCTAATGAAGGCGTACAGGTCAATCTCGCTGTTTCCCTTCACGCACCCAATAATGAATTGCGCTCAAGCATCATGAAGATTAACCGTGCCTTTCCGATAGAAAAGCTTTTTGCAGCTATTGAGTACTATATCGAAACAACTAATCGACGTGTGACCTTTGAATACATCATGCTCAATGAAGTCAACGACGGTGTTGAACAAGCCTTGGAGCTGGCGGAGTTGCTCAAGAACATCAAGAAATTGTCTTATGTCAACTTGATTCCTTATAATCCAGTTAGTGAACATGACCAATATAGCCGTAGTCCTAAAGAGCGCGTGATGGCCTTCTACGATACCCTCAAGAAAAAAGGGGTCAACTGTGTTGTTCGTCAAGAACATGGTACTGATATTGATGCAGCTTGTGGACAATTGCGCTCCAATACAATGAAACGTGACCGCCAGAAGGCAGTCGCAGCGGTAAATCCATAAAATGACTAGAAAAAGAGAATTAATCTTAAGATTGGGAGTGGCTGTTTATAGTCTATGCATTGTCTGTTTTTGCTTCACTCCCCAGCCTCAACTTCCTACAGGAGTGGAAACTCCAGGTATTCAAACTTTTGGACGCCTGGTTTTTCTTTTAACTCCCTTAAACTCCCTGTGGAATCTAGGTGAAGTGACCAGTTTGGGACAAGTTATTTGGATCTTTTTGCAAAACATCTTAAATGTCTTCTTGCTCTTCCCTCTGGTCTTTCAACTGCTCTACCTTTATCCAAACTTACGAAAAACGAAAAAAATCCTATTTCTCAGTTTTCTTCTGAGCTTAGGAATCGAGTGCACACAACTAGTCTTAGACTTTTTCTTTGATTTTAATAGGGTCTTTGAGATTGATGATTTGTGGACCAATACCCTGGGTGGCTATCTAGCTTGGCTTCTCTATAGAGGACTGCATAAAAATAAGATAAGGAATTAGAATGAGTATTTTAGAAGTTAAAAATTTGAGTCATGGTTTTGGTGACCGTGCAATTTTTGAAGATGTGTCTTTCCGTCTCCTCAAGGGAGAGCATATCGGCTTAGTCGGTGCCAATGGTGAAGGAAAATCAACCTTTATGAGCATCGTGACAGGTAAGATGTTGCCAGATGAAGGGAAGGTGGAGTGGTCCAAATATGTGACTGCTGGCTATCTGGATCAGCACGCTGTGCTAAAGGAAGGTCAAACCGTGCGTGATGTCTTGCGTACAGCCTTTGATGAGCTTTTCAAAGCAGAAGCACGTATCAATGACCTCTATATGGAAATGGCTGAAGACGGAGCGGATATTGACGCGCTGATGGAAGAAGTAGGAGAGCTCCAAGACCGTTTGGAGAGTCGTGATTTCTATACCTTGGATGCTAAGATTGATGAAGTAGCGCGTGCTCTCGGTGTCATGGACTATGGCATGGATACAGATGTAACAGCCTTATCAGGTGGACAAAGAACCAAGGTGCTTTTGGCTAAACTCCTCCTCGAAAAGCCAGATATTTTGCTGCTTGACGAGCCAACCAACTACTTGGATGCTGAACACATTGACTGGCTCAAGCGTTATCTCCAAAACTATGAAAATGCCTTTGTCCTTATTTCGCATGATATTCCTTTCCTCAACGACGTAATCAATATCGTTTACCATGTGGAAAATCAACAGTTGACGCGTTACTCTGGTGACTACTACCAGTTCCAAGAAGTCTATGCCATGAAGAAATCTCAGCTAGAAGCGGCTTACGAACGTCAACAGAAAGAGATTGCCGACCTCAAGGATTTCGTGGCTCGAAACAAAGCCCGTGTTGCAACGCGTAATATGGCCATGTCCCGTCAAAAGAAACTCGACAAGATGGATATTATTGAACTCCAAAGCGAGAAACCAAAGCCATCCTTTGATTTCAAACCGGCTCGTACTCCTGGTCGCTTTATCTTCCAAGCCAAGGACTTGCAGATTGGTTATGACCGTCCCCTTACCAAACCCTTAAACCTCACCTTTGAACGCAATCAAAAGGTTGCCATTATCGGGGCAAATGGTATCGGGAAAACAACTCTCTTGAAGTCTCTCTTGGGCATTATACCGCCAATCGCTGGGGAAGTTGAACGCGGTGATTACCTAGAACTTGGTTATTTTGAGCAAGAAGTAGAAGGTGGCAATCGTCAAACACCTCTAGAAGCGGTCTGGAACGCCTTTCCAGCACTCAATCAGGCAGAAGTTCGTGCAGCCCTTGCTCGTTGTGGTTTGACAACTAAGCATATCGAAAGCCAGATTCAGGTCTTATCAGGTGGGGAACAAGCCAAGGTGCGTTTCTGTCTCTTGATGAACCGTGAAAACAACGTTTTAGTACTTGATGAGCCGACCAACCACTTGGATGTGGATGCCAAGGAAGAACTCAAACGGGCGCTTAAAGAATACAAAGGAAGTATTCTTATGGTTTGCCACGAACCAGACTTTTATGAAGGCTGGATGGACCAAATCTGGGACTTTAACAAGCTAACTTAAAAGCACTAAAAAGGCCAAGTCGAAATGACTTGGCTTTTTTGACTAGTAATTTAAAAAGCTTTCAACTTCAGATTTCTCAATTTCTTTACCGTAGTGGCAAATCGGACAAGAAACGAAGTAACTTTTACCATAAGGAAAAAGTGGAATCCAGTAGAGGGTAAATTTGCGTCCAGTTTCGACAATTTCCCAAGTATCAACATTGTTACAGTGACCACATTCGATCGCTGTTTGCGTATGTCCCAAATCTTTCTGATAACCTTTAGAACCCCAAAATAAAATCATGTCATCGTCTCCTTATCTGTTGATGGCTTATTTTTTGCTGAAGTCGTAGTCTTTCACCACTTCAATACTATCGATGGTGATAGCAGTTGTTGGTTTATCTTTTTCATCTTTCTCAGCCTTGGCAATCTTGTCGACAACATCCATGCCATCGATGACTTGACCAAAGACAGGGTGTTTACCGTCTAGACTAGGATTTCCGCCCTCTTTATAGGCTTCGATGATTTTCTTTGGATACTTGCTGGTAGGGAGTTTAGCAGAAATATCTGTCGAGTTTTGGTTGATGAAGAACTGGCTACCGTTTGTGTTTGGTTGACCAGTGTTAGCCATAGCAAGGGCTCCTCGGATATTGTATAGGTAAGGAGAGATTTCATTTTTGAAACCTGTTCCCTTGTCCTTTGTTTTATCCTTATCATGCCAGATAGATTGGCCCCCTGTACCATCTCCCTTAGGATCTCCAGTTTGGACCATAAATCCATCAATGACACGGTGGAAGGTGATGCCGTTATAGTAGCCTTCCTTAGCGTGAGTAAGGAAGTTTTCAACTGCAAGAGGTGCTAGTTTTGGAAAGAGTTTGATGCGGATATCGCCTTGATTTGTGTGTAAAATGACCTCAGCTTCGTCTTCAGCAACTTCCTTAGAAAGTTGAGGGAAGTTGGCATTTTCATTGGTCAAAGCGTCATTCAAATCTTTGGCAGCCTGAGCAGCCGCTTTTGAGCTTTCTTCAGCTGAGATGCTGGAGTCAACATACTCGTCACCACGGAGACCACGTTGGATACTAGTACATCCAGCAAGGGCTACAGTTGATAGTAAAAGAAGGGTTGCTAGTTTTTTCATTGTTAACCTCTCAAAAATTCATTTCTACCATTGTACCTTAAAAGAAGTTTGATTTCAAATGTTAATGATTTTACTAAAAATTTCTAGTAGTTAAAAAAATCAAAACTCTGTCAAGTTTTTTTCTTGACACCTGTCGAAAATCTGCTATAATAGAACATGTGCTAAATAGCTCAGCTATTTCACCGAAATAAAAAATAAGAAAAGAGACATTAAAAAATGGCAGTTAAAATCCGTTTGACTCGTATGGGTTCTAAGAAAAAACCTTTCTACCGTATCAACGTAGCAGACTCACGTTCACCACGTGACGGACGTTTCATCGAAACAGTTGGAACTTACAACCCACTTGTTGCTGAAAATCAAGTAACTTTGAAAGAAGACCGCGTTCTTGCATGGTTGGCTGATGGAGCTCAACCTTCAGATACAGTTCGCAACATCCTTTCAAAAGAAGGCGTATTGAAAAAATTCCACGATTCTAAATTCTCAAAATAAGTTTAAAGTAGGTTGACAGATGGATACGATTGAAAATCTCATTATTGCGATTGTGAAACCTTTGATTTCACAACCTGATGCCTTAACTATCAAGATTGAAGATACACCAGAGTTTTTGGAGTATCACTTGGATCTTGACCAAAGCGATGTCGGTCGTGTTATCGGTCGTAAGGGTCGCACTATCTCAGCGATAAGAACGATTGTCTACTCTGTCCCAACTGAAGACAAAAAAGTAAGAATCGTTATCGATGAAAAATAAAGAAAGCGGGACAGAAGTCTCGCTTTTTTTTGTGAGGAGGAGAAGATGAAGGATTTAACCTTTAGACAATTACAAGCTTACTTGCTCGAACATTACCAGCAATCTCGAACTGAGGAAGGCCTCTTTATCAAGCTAGTGGAGGAAGTTGGAGAAGTAGCCGAGGTCTTGAATGGGCGCTCTGGTCGAAAAGAGGGTGTCCAGGACTCAAATGAGGAACTAGCCAAAGAACTGGCAGATATTATTCACTACACTGTCGCAATTGCGGCTATCAACGATATTGACCTAACCAAAACTATCTTTGATAAAGATAAAAAAGCAGCCATTAAGTATCAGCACAAACAAGATTTGGAAGGATTTTTGGATAACTTCCAAGAGAACTAGGAGTAATCTCTTTTCACTAATATGAAAGGTTTCTCCTAGCTTACGCTAGCTAGTAAGAAAGAATAGAGAAAGCAATGAAACCAGAGGATTATGCATGGAATGAGTTTGAACGAACTGCCTATAAGACTAAAATGAATCACCTACCCAGTCCTTACAAAGTTGCCATTTGGGATGACTCTGAGAAAAGATTGGAGCTAGAACAAATACTGGATAGACTTCCTCAGGAAGAACTAGCTCGATGGGCATTAGAGAACTCGCAAGATTTCTTATCTTTAATTGATATCGGTGATGAAGGTGAGAAAAATAAAATAATTCGGCAAACTTATGAGGCTTTTGATGCACGATTGAGAAATGAGTTCTCATCTCATGAGTTGAGAAAAGCAGGTTTCGCAGCAAATCTCCTCTCTAAAAATGCCCAAAATCAAATCGCTAAGTACGCTGCCAGAGTCTTTGTACAAGCTATTTCAACAGCCCATATGAGAGGACACGCCATCGTTTCCGCGGATTATGCTATCAAAGTAAGGAATCTCCAAGAGGCAGATAAGCTAGAACTTGTAAGAAAAGAACGAGAAAAGCAGATCAGACTGGCTGAATCCTTTTTAGCTAATGTAATAGATAAACGGTTAAAGAAGGAATAAAATACCAATCCTAGAAATAGCATCTAGGATTCTACTATGCTACAATGGAAAGGCAGTCTCAAAGAATTCTAGCCAATCAATCTTGAGAATAGCTATTTTTAAAGGGAGTAACATTCTATGAACGAGAAAACAAAAGCTTACCTAGCAGCCTTATCTTTTTCAGCCATCATTGGTTTTTCTTTTTTATTTACAAAGATTGCTTTAAGCTATGCCAGTCCTCTCACAAACTTAGCACATCGCTATACAATCGCTGCTTTGGTATTGGTCGTCCTTCATCAAACCAAAGTTATCAAAGTGAGTTTAAGTAGAAAAGATATTCTTTCTATTCTTCCTATGAGTCTTTTCTATCCACTTCTCTTTTTTATTTTTCAATTTTTTGCCTTACAGTATATATCGTCTTCTGAAGCAGGAATTTTACAAGCACTTGTCCCGATTTTTACTCTCTTTTTGGCATCGGTCTTTCTCAAGGAAAAGACAAGCTTGCTGCAAAAGTTCTTTTTAATTTTATCCGTAGCAGGAGTAGTTTTCATCTTCCTTAGCAAAGGAGCGAACTTTAGCACGGAAACTGCTAGCTTGGGCTTTCTCTTGATGTTGGGATCCGTTCTTGCCAATGCGATAAACAATATCCTCAGCAAGGCTAAAGGAGGTCGCTATCGGGCCGTGGATATGACAGCTGTTGTGATATTTGTTGGCTTCGTCACCTTTAATATACTGAGTATGACCTCTCACTATCTAGAGGGGAACATATTAGCTTACTTTGCGCTACTTGGACAGGTATCTTATCTGCTTTCCATCCTCTATTTGGAAATTCTAGCTTCTATCGTGACTGGTAGTCTCTCTATCTATGCTATCGTTCGCCTCGGCGCATCAACCGTCAGTGTCTTTGGCAATCTTGGAACAGTTTTGACCATTCTAGCTGGAGCTCTTATCTTCCACGAACCAATTTATAGCTACCATGTGATAGGAGCAACTTTGATTATTGCTGGAATCTTAGGCATGAATCTGATGAGAAAAAAGTAAAGATTGCTTAGCAGTCTTTTTCTTTACCTAAATGATGCAGAAAATTCAAAATTTTTAATGAAATCAAGTTTAGAAGACCATGATTTTAATATAGCATGATAAAATAGATACAAAGAATGATATCAGGATAAAGAGGAGCGAATGTAGTAATGAAGCCAAATGATATTGCTGAAGCTATTGCTTTTTATAACAGAGAACCCGAGACTTTGGAACGTCACATTATACCAGTATTAGATTGTGATTTGGTTGTTTATCATCGTCCTGGAAGCGCACGCAAAGGGCATATTATTTTTTATCATGGAGCTTGTGGACGCAGTCAGATGTGGGCCCACCAGTATGATGCTTTTGACGGTTTTGATCTTTACTTTGTCAATGTTAGAGGGCAGGGTGAATCACCTATGAAAGTTGGACTTCCCGACCTGGAAGGCGCTGTTCAAGATGTAGATGCTATTTTGTCCTATTTCCAGTTGGATAAGGTGATATTGGTTGGTCATTCTTGGGGCGGAAATCCACTTCAAGAGTACACCTATCGCCATCCAGAAAGGGTCCTAGCCTTAGTCATGGTAGATTGTTGGGGACAGCATCGATACCTATCAGATAAAGAAAGAGGTCGAATCAAATATAGTTCTCTTATGTACAAGACGATTCCTTGGAAGGTGATTGCTGATAAAAATTCAAAAATGTGTACTGATAACCCTATCACAAGAGAATTGGTCAAGACGGCCATCATAGAAACTGGGCGAGATGTTTTCTTGAACCTTGGAATCACAGGTTTCTTGGCAGTTCATGAGATAGAAGGATATCAAGGAAATCCTCCCATGCTATTAGTAAGAGGTGAAAACGATTTTCCCAAACACCTAAAGAAAATTTATGATGGCATCATTGCTCTAAATCCCAATGCGCGTCAAGTAACGATTTCAGATAGCAAACACCAACCTATGAATGACCATCCTGAAGAGTTTAATCAGCTTATAGGTGAATTTTTTGAAGAAGTAGTAGGCCCCTAAGATAGGATCTATCCAACTTGTGAAAATCCTTGGAACGTGATAAAATAAAGGATAAGGATTTTTAATAATTCATTATATAGAATGAGTGGAATTCTTTATGAAGAGGATTGAAGTAACGACAGAAATTGGTAGTCTCTCTGTTACTTATCAAAAGAAAAAGAAAGTGCTAGTTTGTCTCAATGGAGCAGGTTTGATACCAAGTTATGAAAATTTTTCACTTATACTTGAAAAACTTCCTCCCACAATTGGTTATTTGACAATTGATTTTCCAAACACAGGTAGAAGTCCGATTCATGACCAAGCTGGAAAAAATTTAGATAACCTTGCAGATGCGGTTTATCAAGTACTTGAAGAGTTGGCGATTTCTGAATATATATTTTGTGTACATAGTTTGAGTGGAATTTTAGCTTGCAAATTGCTGAACAAATCAATTAAGTGTCAGGCTTTAGTAGCAATTGAACCGACAACAAAAAAAGTAATGTTTGCTGATTTTTCAGAAAATCCTTATCCAGAAATGGAAGAGCAGATGAGGTTGATTGACGAGTGTGGTCCTGAACTTTATTTTAAGAACTTAACTCAAGCAACATTTAGCCCTGAAATTAATAAAGAAATCTGGGAAATAATGCAAGAAAAAGGTTTAGAGTTGGAAAATCAAGATACAGAATTTCGAATATCTGGAGAGATTACTGAGGAAGATTTTGAGAATGTATCTATCGAATCTTATATCCCTGTATTTATTTTTTGTCAGCCTTATAGAGAGAAAGAGTACAGAGACTCAGAATATTGGACTTCTTATACTAAACTCATTTTAGGAGGGAATCACCATTATTTACAATGGTCTGAATCAGAAAAAATTGCGAATATTATTCGAGAATTGTCAGAATAAGATGGAAAGAAGGAGAGTACAGGAGACAAGATGAACTACTTTAATGTTGGGAAAATCGTCAATACACAGGGGCTACAGGGTGAGATGAGAGTCTTGTCTGTGACGGATTTTGCTGAGGAACGCTTTAAAAAAGGGGCAGAGCTAGCTTTATTTGATGAAAAAGATCAGTTTGTCCAAACAGTGACCATTGCTAGCCACCGTAAGCATAAGAATTTTGATATTATCAAATTCAAAGATATGTACCATATCAATGCGATTGAAAAATTCAAAGGGTACAGTCTCAAGGTCTCTGAGGAAGACCTAAATGATTTAGACGATGGGGAATTCTACTATCACGAGATTATTGGTTTGGAAGTTTATGAGGGAGACAACTTGATTGGAACCATCAAGGAAATTCTTCAACCAGGTGCCAATGATGTCTGGGTGGTCAAGCGAAAAGGCAAGCGTGATTTGCTTTTACCTTACATTCCGCCAGTAGTTCTCCATGTTGATATTCCAAACAAGCGGGTCCAAGTGGAAATCATAGAAGGACTAGACGATGAAGATTGATATTTTAACCCTCTTTCCTGAGATGTTTTCTCCGCTGGAGCACTCGATTGTTGGAAAGGCTCGAGAAAAAGGGCTCTTGGATATCCAGTATCATAATTTCAGAGAATATGCTGAAAAGGCCCGTCATGTTGATGATGAGCCCTACGGAGGTGGGCAAGGAATGTTGCTCCGTGCCCAACCTATTTTCGATGCCTTTGACGCCATTGAAAAGAAAAATCCCCGCGTCATTCTACTCGATCCTGCTGGGAAACAGTTCGATCAAGCCTACGCTGAGGATTTGGTTCAAGAAGAGGAACTGATCTTTATCTGCGGTCACTACGAAGGGTATGACGAGCGCATCAAGACCTTGGTAACCGATGAAATTTCCCTAGGAGATTATGTCCTGACTGGTGGTGAATTGGCTGCTATGACCATGATTGATGCAACGGTTCGCTTGATACCAGAAGTGATTGGCAAGGAGTCTAGTCATCAGGACGATAGCTTTTCTTCAGGTCTTCTCGAATATCCTCAGTATACACGCCCTTATGACTATCGTGGCATGGTGGTTCCAGATGTGCTCATGAGTGGGCACCATGAAAAGATTCGCCAGTGGCGGCTCTATGAAAGTCTAAAGAAAACCTACGAGCGCAGACCTGACCTGCTAGAAAACTATCAACTAACAGCCGAGGAAGAAAAGATGCTGGCTGAAATCAAAGAAAACAAAGAATAAAGGAGAACCTTATGCAAGTAATCAAACGCAATGGAGAAATTGCTGAATTTGATCCAGATAAAATTTACCAAGCTGTCCTAAAAGCAGCTCAAACAGTTTATGTTTTGACTGATGACCTACGTCAAAACTTAGCTCAAGTTACTAAAAAAGTCGTTTTGGACTTGGAAGAAGCAAAAGTAGAACGTGCGACTATCAGCATGATCCAGTCAATGGTTGAGCACCGCTTACTTGGAGCTGGTTACATTACCATTGCAGAACACTATATCTCTTATCGCTTGCAACGCGATTTGGAGAGAAGTGGTTATGGCGACCATATCGCCGTTCATCTTCATTTTGAACAAATCCGTTAAGAAAAAGAGTGGGATGCAAAGAACATCTCACTCTTTCTTAAATAGACTTTTCTGAGCTTTTTGTACAGTTGAGGGAACGAAACGAAGTCGCTTAATGTCACTGATACGAATGATTCGAGTTACGTTTTTTGAAAAATTTTTGACGATAATTTGTTGGCGATTAGCATCGTGTTTAACAATATCACCCGTAAAACTTGTCTCAGCAAGTATGACATGAATAGTCGACTTTTTCTGGATGGCTTGTTCAATCATAGCAGTGAGGGAGTTGTCCTCGATTTGAGGATGATCATCATTCCCATTGAGAAAACCATGTAGTTTATCTAGAACTAGTTTGAATGTCTGTCTCATAGAATCCTCCCTTCTTATATATCCACATTATATAAAATTTTCTTAAAAACCACAAGATTTTTACGAATAGACTATAGAAAGCATATCACATAAAGGAGTTAAAATGGCAGAATTTACATTTGAGATCGAAGAACACTTGCTCACCTTGTCTGAAAATGACAAAGGATGGACAAAAGAACTAAATCGCGTTAGCTTTAATGGAGCACCAGCAAAGTTTGATATTCGTTCTTGGAGTCCTGACCATACTAAAATGGGCAAAGGAATCACGCTTTCCAATGAAGAATTTCAGGTAATGGTCGATGCCTTTAAAGGGGGACAATAAAAAGAATCTTGAGTGCAACTCAAGATTCTTTTTTAGGACACAATATAGTCACAGAGAGAAGTCTTAGATAATTGAATGAAAGTCTCTCTATACTCTTCAGGTGGAATTGGATTATCTTTACGAATCCAGACTTCAATGAAAGAGATTGCCATGGTCGTAATGATATAAGCGATGTCCTCTTTATTAAAATTATATTTCAGTTGGTAATTGACATTCTTTAGTACCCACTCTGAGTATATTCCACGCAGAAATTCCTTCCAACATGGGTCGGCTTGTGTAGTATACAAGGTGTTAATAACTTCCCTTTTTTCGTATATGAGAGGAAGTATATGGTCTGCTAAAAAGCTGATAGGATCTCCATCATTGCTAGGGCAGTACTTATTAAAGACGTTAAAAATGTCCTGATTGGTCTCTTCGTGAATGTATTCGATAATATCTTCAAAGTTGTTAAAATGCTTTTGATAAATCGCTTGTCGTGAAATACCAGCTTCAGCAGCAATTTCAGTCATGGTAAAAGAAGAGCGCAGAGGGTTCTTCTTAGCAAGTGTGATGAGTGAATTAATAATTAAGTCACGAGTATTCTTTGGCATGATTTCACCTTTCTATTTATAATTATTTACAGTTGTTTTTGAATGAAGAAAAATCAAAATAATCAAGTTAATATAAATAATCAATGAACATTAATTTTTCTGAATCTTTTAGGTAGCTCTATTGTATCACAAATAATTTATAAAATATAGCTCTATCAGTGAAAATGCGTTTTCTGAAAATTCCTATTACATCAGTATTTTTAGAAAATTCTCATAATAATGCCGTATTATTTGAGGTATAAAAATAATATATCTAAATAATTGACACCGTGTAAACAAATAACTTGATAAATTAAAGGATTTTTATAAAAATACTTGATGATATGTAGTATAATAGTTCTGGTAAATATTTTGCTATATTTCCTCTCTGACCTAAGAGTAGTGATGCTCCTGCTAGAGATTGAATTGAATTATTTTTTTGAATAGTACAAAACGTGTAGATATTTCCTCAAGCACATGTTACAGATAGTTTATTATGTAGCAAATTATGCGATTGAAAGGGGTGTTGCCTATTGGAGCGAGATGACACGTTGTTCAATCAATTTCAATCATTTAGAAAGGAAAGTCATGAGATTTAAAAAATTGTGGCTCTATATTTTAACGCCACTCTTAGTTCTATTTGGTTCTGCTGCTTTGACAAATACTGTTCAAGCGCAAGAACTTAAAAATGTCATTACCAAAGTTGGTATCTGGGAGACTGATAATGGTAAGTTTGTAACTCCTGATGCAAAAGGGGTATACAATCTTGCACCTCAAAATCAAGCTTACGAAAACTACAAGTTTGCTGCTGATTTTGATTTGAGTGCTTACGATGGTAAGTTGAATGATGGTGATACATTTACATTCACTGTCCCAGCTCCTTTGTCAGTTCGTGCTGAAAACTTTGAACTCAAAGATAAAGAAACAGATACTGCTGTAGGTGATGCAACTGTTGTTTCTAATGGAGACAATCAAGGTGGTAAAGTTACTATCACTTTGAAAAACCTTGCTGAATACCTTAAGAAAAAAGGTGGTACAGAAGTTCGAGGCGTTTCAGGTACTTTCTATGTAGCTTTCAGCTCTAAGAAAGAAACAGAAGAAGAATCAATTCAACTTGATAAGACTGAAACAAAAGATGATGTCAACTTCAAGATGAAGTTCAAAAAAGGTGGAGAAATTGACTATTCTCAGGGTATTGGTAAAACAAACATTAGTAAAGTTAATGGTACTATCAATAAAGAAAAATGGGAATCAGCCCTCCTTGGAAAATCAGGAGATTACATTCACAAGTGGAATCTTCGTGTAAACCCTAAACAAGCTGAGTACAACAAGATTGTAGTTCGTGACTGGGTTGACAAAGACTACTCACCAATGCAAATCATCCCTGAGTCAATCGTGGTTACTGCTGGTTACTACAACAAAGTTTATGCTTTAGTTGATGATGTAACTCTTGAAGCAGGAAAAGACTACGAAATCAAGTGGAATGATTCTTACACTGAGTTCACTATTACCTTTAACAATGCTAAAGCAATTCGTGCTACAAACGGTAAAGCAGCAGCATTCCGTATCTTATATAACACAACAGCGCCAGCTGATGGAACAAAAGTTCAAAATAATGCTGAAATTACAGCTGATGACCAAGTTCTTCCAGTGAGCGACGATCGTACTGAAACTGTTACAAAAGTTATCGGTAACTCAACAGTTACATCAGGTGGTACTATCCAGCTGAAAACTGGTTACCGTATCACGTTGTACAAAGTAGATGAAAAATCACTTGACCGTCTTGCAGGAGCTAAATTTAAAATCACTCCTCCAGAGGGTGCAACTACAGCACAAGAAGAAACAGTAACAACAGACGCTAGTGGTGTTGCCCAGTCTGCAATCTACACTGATGAGGACGTTAAGAAGGGTGAATTCACCATTACTGAGATTGAAGCTCCTAAAGGTTACCAATTGGATTCTACGCCAATCAAAGTAACTGTTGGCCAAGAAGGTGTTATCAAAACAATCTCAAACAAACGCAACAGCACAAAAGCTCAAATCCAGGCAATTAAAAAATTGACTGGTCGAGCTATGAAAGCTGGTGAGTTTGAATTTGACTTGTTCGATGACAAGACAAATAAAGTTGTTGAAACAGTAACAAATGATGCGGAAGGAAATATCAACTTTGCTGAATTGACATTTGACAAAGCTGGTACATACAACTACCACATTGTTGAGAAAAAAGCGAACACAACTGAAAAAGGTGTTACTTACGATGCCAACCCTGTTGGCGTAACAGTTACTGTATCAGCAGATGCTGAAGGCAAATTATCTGCAGCTGTCGCATACGAAAACGATGATAAGACTTTTGAAAACACATACGCTGCTGAGAAAACGTCAGCTCCTATTGAAGTAACAAAAGCTCTTTCAGGTCGTACCTTGAAAGCTGATGAGTTTGAATTCGTTTTGAAGAATGACGCAGATGGTTCAGAACTTCAAAAAGTGAAGAACACTGCTGATGGTAAGGTCGCATTTGCACCAATCGAATACACTAAAGCTGGCACTTACAAGTACACTATCGTTGAAACAAACGCTGGACAAACTATTGACGGTGTAACATACGATAGTCTCGAAGTTAAAGTCACAGTAGAAGTTACAGACGATGGTGAAGGAAATCTTACTGCCAACGTAACATATCCAGCGGACAAAGAATTCAACAACAGCTACGGAGCTTCAAAAACTCCAGCTACTCTTGCCGTTAAGAAAACACTTACTGGTCGTGAGTTGAAAGCTGATGAGTTTGAATTTACTTTGACAGACCAAGATGGTAACGTGAAAGAAACAGTCAAGAATGACAAAGATGGAAACGTTAAGTTCTCAGCCTTGGAATTCGATAAAGCTGGAACTTTCACTTACAAGATTGCTGAAAAAGCTGGAACTGCTACAGGCATCACGTACGACTCGAAAACAATCACAGCTACAGTTACTGTAGCGGACAATGGTAAAGGTGCCCTTGAAGCAACTGTTACTTACGACGATGAAAAAGCATTCGAGAACACTTACACTCCAGCCGGGGCTACAAGTGTAACTCTTGGAGCTAAGAAAGTTCTTGAAGGTAAAGACCTTGAAGCAGGTAAATACAGCTTTGAACTGAAGAAAGCAGACGGAACTGTTGTTGAAACAGTGACAAACGCCGCTGATGGAACAGTGACCTTCTCACCAATCTCATATGATGAGAGCCAAGTGGGAACTCACAAGTACACTATCTCTGAAGTTGCTGGAACTGAAACAGGAATCACTTACGATAAGACAGTTCAAGAAGTTGAAGTAACGGTTGAGAAAGTAAGTGCAACTGAATTGAAAGCAACAGCTTCAAAAGAAGCGAACGATCTTGTATTTACAAACACTTACACTCCAGCGAAAACTGAAGTTCCTGTGAAGAAAGTATGGAAGGACGAGAACAACCAAGATGGTAAACGTCCATCTTCTGTCACAGTTAAATTGCTTGCGGATGGTCAAGATACTGGTAAGACACTTGAGCTTAACGCCGCAAACAACTGGGCTGGAAGCTTCACAAACCTTGATGCTGATAAAGGCGGCACACCTATTAAGTACACAGTAGTAGAAGTAACTGTTGCTGGTTACACTTCAGAAGTTACTGGTGACGCTGCATCAGGATTCACCATCACAAATAGTTATTCACCAGAAACAGTTGATGTAAAAGCAACTAAGAACTGGGATGACGCGAATAACCAAGACGGCAAACGTCCAACTAAGATTACAATCAATCTTTTAGCAGACGGTCAGAAAGTTGATTCGAAAGAAGTTCAAGCAGCCGCAGACGGAACTTGGACTGTCGAATTCACGAAATTAGCAAAATATAAAGCTGGTAAAGAAATCAAATACACTGTAACAGAAGAAGCCGTA